>CAZPWQ010000030.1:0-31361 GCA_964590495.1 uncultured Balneolaceae bacterium | reverse complement strand
AAATCTTAAAAAAATTAACTGATATTTATTGAAAAATGACTTTTTGGACAGCCTCACTTTCTTCTCAGAAATATTTCAAAAGAGAGACTCCTGCTTCTTTGTACAGAAGGAATGCGGCAGCACAGGGTACCTGTGACTTGGACCCTAGTCGACATCAAATTCGATACCCTGTGCCAGCGGCATTTCTCTGCCCCAGTTGATGGTATTGGTTTGACGCCGCATATAAGCTTTCCATGCATCCGAACCTGATTCGCGGCCGCCGCCAGTTTCTTTTTCGCCGCCGAATGCACCACCGATTTCAGCACCGCTTGTCCCTACATTTATATTGGCAATTCCACAATCGGAGCCCCGGCTGCTGAGAAAAGTTTCAGCCTCACGCAGATTCTGGGTAAACATTGCCGAACTAAGCCCCTGTCGTACGCCATTATGTTTGGCCAGTGCCTCATCGAGGTCGCTGTACTTGATCAGGTAGAGAACAGGTGCAAACGTTTCTTCCTGGACAATATCAAAATGATTTTCTGCCTCCACGATGGCCGGCGTTACATAATTTCCACCGCCAATACTTTTCTTTTCAACTTTTTCACCGCCATAGACGAGGGTTCCGCCGGCAGATTGTACTGCTTTCAGGGCTTCCTGCATACTCTCATAGGCCTGCTTGTCTATTAGCGGACCAACCAGTGTATCTTCATCCAAAGGATTGCCGATGTTCACACTCTTGTACATCTCCACGAGCCGGTTTTTCAGCTCGTCATACATTTTTTCATGAACAATCAGCCGGCGTGTGGATGTACAACGCTGCCCGCATGTCCCAACCGAGCCGAAGACGATTGCCCGGGCGGCAAGTTCCAGGTCGGCATGTTCTGAAACTACTATGGCATTATTACCTCCAAGCTCCAGGATAGTTTTGCCCAATCGCGCACCTACAGTCTGTGCTACCTGTTTTCCCATTGGTATCGATCCGGTGGCAGAGATCAGGGGAATTCGTTCATCTTCCGTCATCCATTCCCCGACCTGGCGCCCGCCGGTTACCAGGTTGAAAATACCTTCCGGCAGATCATTTTCCTTAAGCACTCCGGCGATGATATTTTGAACGGCTACTCCACATAAAGGCGTTTTTTCCGATCCCTTCCAGATCATGACATTTCCACAGACAGCTGCAATCATCGCATTCCAGCTGTATACAGCTACCGGAAAATTGAAAGACGAAATAATACCTGTAATTCCCAGCGGATGCCATTGTTCATACATCCGGTGTTCGGGACGTTCCGAGTGCATGGTTTTTCCGTAAAGCATCCGTGATTGACCGACGGCAAAGTCGCAGATGTCAATCATCTCCTGAATTTCACCAAGGCCTTCCTGATAGATCTTACCCATTTCTGTAGTGACGAGTTTTCCAAGTTCGTCTTTGTACCTCCGTAATTCGAGCCCGATCTGGCGCACAATTTCACCCCTTTTGGGGGCGGGAACTGTCCGCCATTCTTTAAACGCCTCCTGGGCTTTCGCGACTACCTGGTCATATTGCTCTCTGGTAGTAATTGTTGTATCTGCAATCTGTGAGCCGTCGATAGGCGTATGGCTGGAGATAGTTTTCTGACTATCATCTCCCAAAAAATGCTGACCGGTACTGGTACCGATATTAGTTCCTTCAATACCTAGTTTTCTCAAAAAATCCATATTGCTGATTTCTTTATATTAACTTTTGCTTCAAGATAAGAATACTTTTAGTGTTTTAAATCTTAAGATTTAAGGGGAAGTGCAGAGCGGTTTAATAGGATTTCTTAACTGCATAACAAGTTAATAAAAAGCTGATTCGGATAATAAATGAAGAAAGGATCAAACAGGGAAATCACACTCCTCAGAAAATTAAAC
Source organism: uncultured Balneolaceae bacterium (assembly GCA_964590495.1). Taxonomy (GTDB): domain Bacteria; phylum Bacteroidota; class Rhodothermia; order Balneolales; family Balneolaceae; genus CAZPWQ01. The sequence continues at coordinate 29,492 of CAZPWQ010000030.1, read as the reverse complement.
AGGAAAAAATATCGCCAAAAGGAACAACTGTTCATGATGGAGGGCGAACGCAGTATACAACAGATTATCGACAACAAGATTATAGATATCGACGTACTGTTCTTTGATGAAAAACAAGAGTATTGGTTACAGCGGGAATGGCCGGATATTATCCGGGAGCAGGAAACACGGTTACTTTCACCGGATGTTTTTAGTGAAGTGGCCGATACGGAAAATCCGCAGGGGGTTCTTGCCATGTGCCGGATGCCCCGGGAAACAAAGAAGGAACAGTTTATTGAAAAAGGAGGTATTATTGTCGCAACCGATGCAATCCAGGATCCCGGGAACCTGGGTACCATCATTCGGACCTCAAGCTGGTTTGGTGTAAACGGGATGTTATCGGGAAAGGGTACGGTTGATCTGTTTCACCCCAAAGTGGTGCGAAGTACGGCAGGGGCAACAGGTACTGTGCCCTATAATAATTTCGATTTGGAAACTGATCTTGTTGCATTGGAAGAACACGGATGGCAGGTGGTACTGTTGGATGCCGGAGGAGAAGCAAAGAACCTGCGGGAGTTTGAACCCGGAGAAAAAACCATCGTTGTGATAGGAAATGAAGCGAACGGAATAGCTTCTTCACTTTTCAGAGAAGGCAGGAAAGTGATAGAAATTCCGTCGGCCGCCTCATCGGAAAACGTGGAAAGCCTGAATGCCTCTGTTGCCCTCTCTATCGCACTCTATGCATTATCGGGTTAGACATTTTTATAATCTAAAGCTGATACCCAACCCTTTTGTTAAACTGATTGCTTCTTCAGAACGGATGAGATCCCTCCGCTACAGTCCCGAGAAAAACATCGGGACTTCCGGTCGGGATGACAATGTAGGTGGTATTTTTTATTATTGTCCCACCAACTCATCAACGGAGTCATTTCAAAGACTGCAATACATAAAATAAATTCCTTGAGACTATCCTATCCTCTGATAGCTATATATGTACAAATTCCGAATGGATATTTTTCCCATAAAATTCTTTTCCATGCATATCAAAATCTTCAGTGGAGTCGGTAGTCAGAAAGAGCCTGGATTTTTTTTGGGAGCACTTTTCATCTATTTCAGGATGTCGCTGCAGGTAATCGGCCAGACTTTTGGCTACGATCTCTCCCTGGCTTAATACGGTCACATGGTCCGGTGCGTGTTTTTGTATTTTCTTCATCAGCAGCGGATAGTGGGTACAGGCCAGCAGCAGGGTATCTATCTCTTTTGATTTCCCGATGATCCGGTTTATATGTTGCTTCACAAAATAGTCGGCACCGGGCTTGTTATATTCATCGTTTTCTACCAGGGGTACCCACATGGGACAGGCTTCCTGATAGACATTCAGGCCGGGAAATTGTTTTTTGATTTCCATCACATAAGATTCTGAGTTTACCGTTCCGTTTGTTCCAAGTATTCCAACATGCCCGGTTGTTGAACATTCCCCTATAATTTCTGCCGTGGGACGAATGACGCCGAGTACCCGGCGGTCAGGATCTATCTCCGGCAGATCTTTTTGCTGTATATTTCTGAGCGCTTTGGCTGAAGCTGTATTGCAGGCCAGAATCACCAGGTGACAGTTTTGAGAGAAGAGATATTTGACGCACTCCAGCGTGTTTTCATAAATGGTTTTGAACGACCTGGTGCCGTAAGGTGAGCGGGCATTATCTCCCAGATATAAATAATCATAATCCGGCAACTCGTTGACGATCTCCTTCATGATTGTCAGTCCGCCATATCCTGAATCGAAGATGCCAATAGGGGAAGATGTACTCATCTAATGATTTTAAAATTATAAAGTTGAAATCAAAAGGTATCGAACAGAAGAATAACGAACAAGAATGGAACGCAGATGACACAGATTGAGCAGATGAGCACTGATTGTTAAGATTAATCTATGATTATCTGCACAATCCGCCTCATCTGTGCCTGTCCCGACTACCGTCGGGGTTCCATTTTTACAGCCGGCGCGCCAATACTACTGTTTCCTTGAATGCCTTATTTTTGCCGGTAGAACTGTCATAGGCTTCGAAAACAACGATATATATGCCGATGCGATTGCGGGAGCCGTCATCCCTGCGGCCGTCCCAGATTATAGATCCTTCGAATCCGGCTGGCTTACCGTCTTCCAGCTTTCTCACCAGCCTGCCGTAACGATCATAAATTCGAATTTTAATCAGGTAGTCTGATGCATCCAGAGAATAGTTAATAAATAAGTTGTCTTCGTAGCCGTCATTGTCCGGAGAAAATGGATTGGGCGAAAAACTGATGCCGAAGTCTACAGATGCTTTTTCTGGTTTCTGGTAGATGGAATTTTCTGAACCGGGGGTGCCGCCTTTTTCATTGATGCTTGAGCCCCAATTAGCCGCGTCGTTACCCGGACCTCCCGGATTGATTCGTTCTAGCGCTATGCCCCGTGTATCTATAAGATTGGGATTTTGCCAGCTTTCGTCATAAAAAACAGAGTCTATGGTTGTCCCGGTGCTGTCAGCAATGTAAATTGCATCACCTGTTGAAGCCAGACTCAAGGTAGTTCTGTCGACACGCAAAGGTGAATCAGTCTCTTCAATATCCAGATCAAAAAAATCAGCTATTTTACTGTTTTTTAAACCGGCGGATTGATCCGCATATATCAGTACTATGTCCTGTGCAGGAATCCATCGGGACTCAGTACGCACAGGGGTAAGGATGCGCAGATTATTATTCTCATCCGGAGCATCATGCAGCAGGATGCCTTCCAGCGATATAGCGTGATCTGTAATATTTCGCAATTCTATATATTCACTCTGGTCGGGCATATTGTCTTCGCTGTCTGAAAGAGGATTGTACATGATTTCATTGATTACCAGGTCACCCGGCCTGACCGGCTGAGAAACCGCTATATTAGCCGATTCAGTCTTATTACCCCGGACATCAGACAGATTGTTAACCGTAATAACGGCATCGCTACTTTTCCTTTTTTCCTTCGCTGATGACAGGACAATTTTGTTTCCCTCTGCAGGATTATATTCAGCAATATCAAGCCGGTTTGATCCCAATATAAATTCTACCTCATCGCTCAGGGCTATAAACTCGTTAAAGTGAACTTCAATCTTTCCATTATCCAGGTGCTTTGAAAAGATAACATCCGGTGGAAGATCATCCTCCTCAAAACCGGCATTTTTCCTGCCCGGCGTAATACCGGTTGGATCTTCACTCATAACCCAGTTCGAAGCGTCGTTTGAAGCAGATCCCGGATCTTTGCGTTCAAGCGATACACCGGACAAATTATCGCCCCAGTTTGATTTATAATGTAGGGAATCTATGGTAAGTCTGTTTTCATTTCTGATGTACAGGATGTCACCGGTATCATTTAATGAGGGGAAACTTGGCACGTGATAAATCTTTGCGTTGTTTTCTGCAAACGTCTGATCATCTGTCAGTACCAGGTATTCACCGGCCGGAAAGCGAATATCACCCGTCAAAGTGGCGATGCCTGCTGCATCTGCGATTGTCCACCCGTCCAGGATAAAATTTTTATCACTTCTGTTGTAGAGTTCTATAAATTCGGGTCCGCCGTCTGAACTTCGTTTATATAAAATTTCATTGATCACAAGATCGCGGGCTGCAGGCTTACTTATTTTCAGATAATCAATTTCTTGGAATTGTGAATCTATTTTATTTCCGAACAGATCTTCCAGACCTGTTACTGTTACCCGGTAGTTGCGGCCGGAAACAAGTTCTTTATTTAGATGGAGTGTAACAGTATCTGCATTGATGGAGACCGTCCCGATTTCCGTTTCAGGTGAGACAGAGTAGTTGTGGATATTGGTGGCAGAGGGGACGGCTAATCTTTCGGAAAAAATGAGTTGAAGTGTGGAAGCATCCACCACCTCCAGTGCCTGGAATTGTGGTGCGTTGTTATCGTCCCCAACCGTATTTTGAAATCCTGGTGTCCCGGAAGTATTTCCCCAGTTCTCCTGATAAGTTGCCGCGACCTTCGTTGTACGACGTTCCAGGGCTGTTTCATCACCACCCCAGGCAGACGTATATCGGAGTGAGTCAATAACTGTACTATCGGGTTTATGGATTACAATATCATCACTGCTGTTGTTCAGCGATGGAAAATTACTTCCCATCTCAATAATTGAAATATCAGGAAATTCGTCCTGCAGTGAATTATCCGGCGCGATAACGATAAAGCCTTCAGGCGGCAGGATAACCTCGCTGTCGCTAATTACGTTTCGGATATGCCGATTGTCGCTGAAGGTCCACCCCTGCAAATTGATTGATTTCGTCGAACTGTTACGTAGTTCGATATATTCTGTACGTCCGGAAGGGGGGATAAACATAAACTCATTAATAAACACATCGCCGGAATCAGCTTCTGATATTTTGTAAAAGGTAAAACTGGTATCAATCCGGGAAACAGAATTTCCAAAAAGATCACTGACCCCCGAGACACTAATTTCGTATAGGGTATTATTCCGAAGTGGTTTATCAAGAAAAAGCGATATCAGGCTGGAATGATCGTGTTTGGCATCAGCAACAGGAATTTCTCCGGACAGGGAAAAGAATTCCGGGTTTTCAGTAGTTGATGGATCCAGGGTTTCGGAAAATTGCAGGTCGATATGCTGATCATCCCGGACTACCAGGGATGAAAGCGCCGGTGGTAGTACATCCGGCTCGACCTTATTGGGGGACCCGGGAGTGCCGATTGACCGGGGTGAATTTCCCCAGTTCGCTTGATGGATTCCCGCTAACGCAGTGCTTATTCGCTCCAGGGCGACTTCTTCACCACCCCAGTCGGATGAGTATTCCAGTGAGTCAAGTAAGACACCGGCGGAATCTTTGATTACAATTTGATCGCCGCCGTTGTTTAAGGCCGGAAAACTGCTACCCATTGAAACCAGCGTTATGTCCGCAAATTCCTGCAAAAGACTGTTATCGGGTGCCACTACAATATAGCTTTCAGGTGGTAAGATGAACTGTTTGGAGCTAATAAGAGAATTGATATCACGATTGTCACTAAGAATCCATCCATCAAGGTCGAGTGATTTATCAGAGTAGTTATAGATTTCAATGTACTCCGTACTGTTTTCAGGTGGATCATACATGAATTCATTAATTGCGATATCACCCGGTTCAACCGGTGATATTTTGTAATAGGTAATGGAGGTGTCGGCTTTGCTTATGGTGTTGCCGAAAATATCTGAAATATTCTGTATGCTCAGATTATATTCAACAGCATTTTCCAGGTCCGAGGACAAAGTAATTTCGACAGTGTCCCCGGCTGTTTGTTGTACTGTGCTTACGGTTATACCATCTATAGTATAATTGGATGTGATTTCGGCAGTAGATGTACTCACTTTTTCATCATATGCCAGCTGGATAGTCCGGGATGAACTGATGGTAAGATTTGTTATTTCGGGTGCAGTATTATCCGGTTCTAGTTTATTCTCTTCTCCGGGGGTGCCGCCAAGAGGATCCGGAGAATTACTCCAGTTTTCCCTGAAATTTGAATTTACCTCTGGTGACCGTCTCTCAAGAGCAACATCATCACCACCCCAATCGGAAGTGTAAAACAGCGTATCAACTAACATGTCTTTATCATCCAAAATTCGAATGCCATCTTCGTTGTTATTAAGAAATGGGACCGTTGCTTCTACATAAGGGCGGCTGCCAAATATATTGAAGAGAGAAGACGTATCTCTTGAAATCACAAGATGACTTGCGGGCTCAAAAACAAGCGTATCAAAAGTAATGGTATGGATATTGGAATCGTCGCCGATCTGCCAGTTTTGGAGGTTTAAAAATTTGTCAGAACTGTTTATCAATTCTACATATTCTTCGAGTCCGGCAGGCGGGTCATACATAAATTCGTTTATAACCACATCACCGTTTGAAGGTGTATCGAAAACGTAGAACTCTGTGTGGTCGGGAGAAATTATTTCCCCGTTTTCATCTTCAATATCACTTAGCGAAAGCGTGTATTTCCCGGAAGGGAGCTCACTTCCATAACCAAGCCGGATAGTCTTTTCGTCTACAAAACTCACAAAACCGGGAGATCCGAAGCCGTTATCTATTAAAAAATCACCGGACTGTACTGTTGATTGGTCGTAATTGCGATTAAAAGCCAGGTCAATTTCACTGTCATTTACAGAAATGCCGGTTATGGTAAAGGGCGGAAGATCAATTTTGAAATCAAAGTAAAACTTATCCGACCTGGTGGAAGTATAGTTTAAAAGAATTCCGAAATGAGTTGCATTAACTTCACTGTTGTCTTGACCGGTTCCTTCTGTGATCAGCTTGCCGTCATATCCCTGACCGGTCTCAAGAATCCAGTTCCCGCCGCTGTCTCTGGTAACTTTTACCCTGTATTCACCGCCACTGCTGATATCGGTAGTGCCAGATATCAGTGTGGAGTCTTCGGAGCCATTACTGAATCTCACAAGGTGAAACAGGTCATCGCTTCCGCTTTCACCGGCTCGAATCGCATAGCCGCTTGGAGATGCACCAAGGTCAGGCGTATTACTCGTTAAAAAGATGTAAGCACGATTTCCGCCGGACGGAGCAAAATCCAGCCGTATATAAAATTCCCAACTGCCATCGATATTTTCCGATGGTGTACTCAGATAAGAAGTACCGGATCCTTCGGCATTCAGCTGTAAAAGAGAATTATCATCGATATCCGTTATAATGAAATCCCCGGTATTTCCGCCCCATGCCGGATCATTTGAGAAATCGCCATCTTCGAAACCGTCTTCAAAGTTTACGGCCTGGCCGCATACAGCTTGTAAGCCTGACAAAATGAATAGTATTATCAGTAGTTTAAATCTCATTGTTTCAATAATCCGGTAATTTAAAAAGGGGATGAACCAGCTCTCAACTGATTCATCCGGAAGGACAGTGATTTGTTCTTCTTTTTTTAACGGCTTGTGTTAGTAAGTATCTTTCAAGACGGAATCCTTACATTTTTTTTAAAAAAATTTGAAAACATCCCCTTTTTTACTTCATTGTTTATAGCATTAACCGAAAGGAACCGAACTGTAGTGAATAATTTGACAATCCCTTTTGAGATCACCAATATCAATCATGGCCTGCAAAAAGCCAGCGGATTGATGAGCTGGAATCAAAACAGGCTGGTATTGGAGTTCCAGACTGAAGATGCTGTTATAGGACTGTTTAAATCAGAAGTGGAAGAGGCCTCGATATCAATTTCAGATCTGCTGAATGTGGAGTTTACTAAAAATATTTTTTCGGCAAAGATTGTTATTGAGGCAAAGTCGCTGAAGTCCCTTCAGGATATTCCCGGTACGGAACAAGCCCGCTGCGAATTAAAGATAAAACGTAGCGATCGTAAAAAAGCGGCGCGACTGGCTTCCAATATACAACTGGCAATTTCTGAGTACCGTCTGAATGAGATGGATGATATGGAATAGGCTGTGAATATATATTGAGACAGGATTAATCTAATTCGTAATGCGTAACTCGTAATGCGTAGAATAATGCCCGTTACGCATCACGCATTATATATGGGCGCCTTTTGACAGTTCTGCCTATAGTATCTATTTTAGCGAGGAATTTTAAGAAAGATGCCCTTTAGCAACCAGTAATTCCGCATTAAGTACTGCCCCGCCGGCCGCCCCTCGTATGGTATTGTGAGCCATTGTTACGTAACCGAGGTCCATGACAGTTCCTTTGCGGAGACGTCCTATGGCTGTCTGCATCCCATTTTCGCGGTCTGCATGCAGGCGCGGCTGTGGATATCGATCTTCATCATAAAGTCGAATGGGATTATCGGGCGAAGAAGGCAGATCATACTCCGCTACCGGGTTTTCCCAGTTTCTGAATGCTTCCTGAACCTGCCGGATGTCAGACGGAGGATTTTTAAGTTTGACAGAAACACTCAACAAATGTCCGTCAATGGTAGGTACACGAACGGCGGTAGCCTGAATATCCATTTCGGCAAATGTAATGTTGTCGCTGGCCAATTGTCCCAGCAGTTTCTTTGATTCGGTTTGAACTTTGTCTTCCTCACCGCCTATATACGGAACAACGTTGGTGAGAATATCCATACTCGGCACGCCGGGATATCCTGCACCCGAAACCGACTGCATGGAAGTGACTACGAGAGAATCGATACCGAAAGAATCATATAAAGGTCTCAATGACATGGCAAGAGGTATGGAAACACAGTTTGGATTGGTAATAATCCATCCGCTTCCGTCATCGGTGAATTGCTGTTTTTTGATCAGTTCCGTATGATCGGGATTGACTTCAGGGATCAGTAAGGGCACCTGATCGTGCATGCGGTAATTTTTGGCATTTGAAATAACCGGAATACCTGCTTCGGCAAAATTCTTTTCAATCTCAGTGGCTACAGAAGAATCAAGTCCGGAGAATACAAAGTCAACTCCTTCAAATGTTTTTGGATCACATTCTGTTACATTTAGGCCTTTAACCTGATCGGGTATCTCAATTTTTTCAATCCAGTGGACAGCTTCGGCATATGTCTTACCCGCAGAACGCTCGGAAGCGCCGAGAGCTTTAATTTTAAACCAGGGATGATTGTCAAGCAGTCGAATGAACTTTTGTCCCACAGCTCCCGTTGCACCTAAGACGCCGATTTGGAATGATTTCATTTTTAGAGTAAGATTTTAAATGGTTTGTCAATTGTTGTTTCAACTAAAACAGGCCAAAGATAATCATAAAACCATAATTAATTAAAGCCACTTTTTTTCTATCTTTGGGTTGGTTAAACTTTAATTCTTAAAAAATATTTCAGACTATTTTTCATGTCAGTAAAAGAACTAGATAACCTGGATACACTTGTTTCACTTGCTAAAGCGCGGGGACTTATTTTTCAATCGTCAGAAATTTACGGCGGACTCGGCGCCGTTTATGATTACGGTCCCCTTGGAGTAGAGCTTAAACGGAATATTTGCGACTTCTGGTGGAAAGAGATGACTCAGCGCCACGACAATATTGTGGGAATTGACGCTGCGATTTTCATGCAACCCAAAGTTTGGGAAGCCAGTGGGCACGTTGGCGGATTTAATGATCCGATGATTGATGATAAGCAATCTAAGAAGCGTTACCGTGCTGATATGCTTATCGAAGGACATATTGCCAAACTGAGAGGGAAGGGAAAAGAGGAAGAAGCCGATGTCATCAAGGAACGGCTGGATACCGCCGGATCACGCAATGGTATCTGTGAAGATTTGCATGATATTATCATCGAAAACGAAATTCGGGCACCTGAATCGGGTGCCTTTGAATGGACGGCCGTCCGCCAGTTTAACCTGATGTTCAAGACCCAATTTGGAGCTACATCGTCGGGCGGAGAAGATGACGATACGGTATATTTGCGGCCCGAAACAGCCCAGGGCATATTTGTGAATTTCAAAAATGTAATGGATACGGCGCGTCAGCAGATTCCTTTTGGCATTGCACAAATCGGTAAAGCTTTTCGAAATGAGGTGGTAGCACGTCAGTTTGTGTTCCGGATGCGCGAATTCGAACAGATGGAGATGCAGTATTTCGTGGAACCGGGAACGGATGCCGGGGAGTATGACAAGTGGTTGAATAAGAGACTGGAATGGCATAAAAAACTGGGAATCCGTGAATCAAAGCTTCGCACGGAACCTCATCCCGAAGACAAGCTGGCTCACTATGCCGCCGCCGCCGCTGACATCCAATATGAATATCCGATCGGCTGGCAGGAGGTGGAAGGTATCCACAACCGAACGGATTTTGACCTTACGCAACACCAGGAGTACTCCGGAAAAAAACTGGAGTATTATGACCAGGCTGAACAAAAACGTTATACACCCTATGTAATCGAAACGTCTGTAGGCCTGGATCGGACGGTAATGATGGTTCTTTGCGACGCCTATCGCGAAGAAGAGGTGGATGGCGATACACGGACAGTATTGAAACTGAATCCGAAAATAGCACCGACCAAAGTGGGCATTTTTCCGCTTATTAAAAAAGATAAGCTGCAGGACCTGGCGCATAAGATTGAAAAGGATCTGCGCGATGAATTCAAGGTACTGTATGATGAGTCGGGTTCGATTGGTAAACGCTATCGCCGCCAGGATGAAGCGGGCACGCCGTTCTGTGTTACTGTTGATTTTGATGGGGTCGAGTCGGAAGGCGAAGATACAGTTACTATTCGCTACCGCGACGATATGGCGCAGGACCGGGTAGCGGTCAGTCGCCTTTCAGAAGTTATTCGTGATAAGATGAAGGAATGGAAACCGGAATAGACAGAGAAAATTTTTGAGCCGCGGATTTACACGGATTGAAACAGATGTGAGAAACGATTCTGTTCAAAATATAAAGCCCCGTTCGATTATTGAACGGGGCTTTTACTTTTTATGCTTGATAACCGGTTACATTTCGGTGTTGGCAACGCCGATAACACCACAGCCGAGACGGGGGCCGGCATCACCTGATGGTTGTGATGTCAAATCATCTTGTCCGCCGTGAATTACAATACCGCGGCCCATTATACTATTGGGTCCATTCAGTACGATCCTGGAATCCACATAATCAATAGTTGCATTACCATCTGCATCTGCTGTAATATTGCCCATGTCGCCCATATGGCGTTCTTCATCATCAGGGGCTCCATGCGGTTCTCCGGTCGGATTATAATGACCGCCTGCCGAAGTACCGTCATCGGCGGTACAGTCACCGTACTGGTGGATGTGAAAACCATGTTCTCCCTCTTCCAGTCCTTCAAGTGTCGCCTGCACCCGTACTCCATCATCAGACTGTTCAAAGGTAATCGTACCGGTAACTTCATTACCTTCGGTCGGATTGACAACAGCTACAGCATTTCTAAAATTGGTTTCTTCAACTTCCTGCTGCTGTTGTTGCCCGGGCTGTTCTGCAGTACAACCGGCAACTAAAAAGATTGCCGCCACACCTATAAAATACCGTTTAAATAATTTCCACATAGTCCGTTTTTATAATTTGATTAATATTTTAAGTTAAGTATGATAACAGCCAACAGGCCACTGACATTCAATAAATTTCTTATATTTTAACCATGAGGTTCAGCTTCAAAGGAATTGATCCAGCCAACAAAAATTTGAACTAAAAATTGATATCTATGGCAGACGAACAAAAACCTCTTTTTCATTTGGCATTTCCGGTATCCGACCTGGATCAAACACTTACTTTCTATCGTGACATATTGGGATGTGAAACCGGCCGGAGCTCAAAAAAATGGATCGATTTCAATTTCTGGGGGCACCAGGTAGTGGCCCATCTGAGTCCTGATGAGGCGGGAAAATCAAGTATGAATGAAGTTGACGGACATCAAGTTCCGGCAAAACATTTCGGACTGATCCTGGAATGGGATGAGTGGCAAGAGCTGGCCGAACGCCTTCAGGAGAAAAATATTAATTTCATTATAGAACCGTACGTTCGTTTTGAAGGAAAACCCGGAGAACAGGCAACCATGTTCTTTAAAGACCCGAGCGGCAATGCTCTCGAATTCAAGGCCTTCCGCAATAAAGAGCACATTTTTGCAACGTAAATATTACCACTAAGACAGAGATCCGCAAAGTCTGCGAGACTTTGCGGATCTGATAAAGGCTAATACCGATCCTCAATTTCGCTGATCTGCATCGCCAGCTCTTCCCATTCGGAGTATACTTCCACCAGTCCGGCCTTCAGCTTATCATATTCCATAGTATATTCCTTAACCTGCTCAGGGTCATCATAAAAATCCGGCTCTGCCATCAGATCCTCGATTTCAGCTTTGCGGGATTCCATTTCGGCAATTTTCTTTTCAATAGGATCGATCTCCTTTTTCAGCGGCTTCAGCTTTTTATATTTCCGCTTTCGCTCTTCGGCTTCAATGCGCCGTTGTTCTTTCCGTGAGAGGCCGTTTGACTTGTTACTGTTGCTGTCTTTGCCGGATGTATCTGCTTCATCCAGTTCCTCCCGTTCCCTTACTTTTTCGAGGTAATATGATACATTCCCCAGAAAAGTATTAACGGTGTCGGGACGTACTTCCAGCACTTTGTCTACGATAGGATCCAAAAAATCCCTGTCGTGGGATACGATCATAAAGGTGCCTTCATACTGTTTCAGTGCCTGTTGAAGAATATCTTTCGACTGCATGTCGAGATGGTTGGTCGGCTCGTCAAAGATCAGGAAGTTCGCAGGCATAAGAAGCATTCGCGCCAGGGCCAGCCTGCTTTTTTCACCACCCGACAGAACCGATACTTTTTTAAAGACATCATCCCCCTGGAAGAGAAAACAACCCAAAATGGTGCGCAGTCGTGTTTCAGTTGCATGCGGCGCGGCTTCCCGCATGATTTCAAATGCAGTTTTATTCAAATCCAGTTCATCAGCCTGGTGCTGAGCAAAATAGGAGGCCGTTACGTTATAGCCCGGCTCGCGTACACCGCTGTCGAATGATTCAATTCCGGCCATAATCCGGATCATCGTCGATTTGCCTGCGCCATTAGGACCCACGACAGCAATTTTATCACCGCGGTCGACAGAGTAGGTGAGATCATCAAAAACTACATTCTGGTCGAACTGTTTGCGGATATTCTTTAAAGACATCACGATTGCACCGCTTCGTTCAGGTGGCGGAAATGCAAATGAAATTTCCTCCTCATGTTCATCCAGCTCAATCTTGTCCATCTTTTCAAGCTGCTTGATACGGCTCTGCACCTGTTTGGCTTTACTGGCCTTATAGCGAAAACGATCGATAAATTCCTGCGTCTGCCTGATCTCCCGCTGCTGATTTTTGTAGGCCTGCCTCAGATGTTCCTGTCGCTCTCTGTCCTTTTCTTCGTAAAAGGAGTAGTTGCCGGAATAATCCAGGAGATCACCTCTGTCAATAGCAAGGGTACGGGTGGTTATCTTATTAAGAAACGCTTTATCGTGCGAAACGATAATTACGGCGCCCTCATAATTAAGCAGGAACTGTTCGATCCACTGAAGCGATTCGATATCCAGGTGATTTGTCGGTTCGTCAAGCATCAGGTAGGTCGGACGCTTAAGCAACAGTTTGGCCAGTGCAATCCGCATCAGCCATCCGCCGCTGAATTCCGTTGTCAGCCGGTCGAAATCTTCTGTTCCAAAACCCAGACCCATCAGCACTTTTTCGATATCCGCTTCCAGTGAGTAAGCACCGGACTGTTCCAGTTTGCTTTGAAGGCTGCCGTATCGCTGCATAACCTGATCGTATTTCGGGGAATCCTGATCGATATTTGCGAGCTCGTTTTGCGCATCTTCCACCTTCTCCTTTAGCTCGTGGATATCTTTGAATGCGTTTTTGACCTCTTCAAGCACGGTACAGGAGGGATCGGGATCGACGCCGTCCTGGGGCAGATAACCCACGGTTGCGGCCTTCGACATCCGTACTTCACCTGTATCGGGTTCCATTTGTCCGGCAATAATTTTAAGCAGGGAGGATTTTCCGGCCCCGTTGGGCCCTACCAGTCCCACGCGCTCACCGGGATTAATAATGGCGCCAATAGAATCCAGCAGAATATCCTCGCCAAAAATAAGTGATATGTTTTCAAGTTGTAGCAAAATGGTTGTATTTAATCTGCATTTCTCCCCCCTCCTTTTACCTCGTTCCATCCCCCGAAGCATCGGGCCCGGAGCTAACCGGACAAAATCAGGTCAAATATAACCAACAGAACGCCCATGCTAAACGATTATTCAAAATATTTTGTATGATAATGCTTTTCGAATGAATGACATTTATTCTATTTTGGATGTATGAGCTTATTGATCTTTTATTTGTCCCTGGCAATTGGAGTATCATTTTTATGTTCCCTGCTGGAGGCTGTGTTACTTTCGGTCAGCCGGTCGTATATCGCTATTCTGGAACGGAAAGGCAGTAAGGCCGGATCGTTACTGCGATCTTATAAGGAAGATATCGATCGCCCTCTTTCTGCCATTTTAAGTTTAAATACTATTGCCCATACTGTAGGTGCCGCCGGAGTAGGGGCCCAGGCACAAATTATTTTTGGAGAAGGGTATGTTGCAATAACATCGGGTGTGCTTACCTTCTTGATTTTGGTGCTCTCCGAAATCATCCCGAAAACAGTTGGCGCAACCTATTGGAGGAGTCTGGCACCGGCTGCAGCAATAACCCTTCGTGGACTAATGGTATCACTATACCCGCTGGTAGTCATGTCCCAGGCGATTACCCGCTGGTTAGCCAAGGATAAAAGTATTCCGAGTTTTAGCAGGGAAGAATTTGGCGCCCTGGCCGACGTTGGAGTCGAAGAGGGTGTCTTCGAAGAAGAGGAATCACGTATTTTTAAAAATCTGATCAGGTTCAGATCTCTTCGTGTAAAGGATATTATGACTCCCCGTACCGTTGTCGTCGGTTTTGACCAGGAGCTGGCTATCCAGGAGGTAAGTGAAAATATCGAACAGCTTCATTTTTCACGCTTGCCGGTTTATGGAAAAGAACGGGATGAGGTTACCGGCTATGTTCTGAAAAACGATCTGCTGTTGATGTTGGCCCGGGGCGAAACCGGAAAAAAATTGAAAGAGCTGAAGCGGGATATTCTTATTGTTCCCGAAATTACACCCTTGCAGGATTTCTTTGAACGGCTGATGAAAAAACAGGAGCATATCGCTGTTGTGGTAGATGAGTATGGTGGTTTTGCGGGAGTCGTTTCAATGGAAGATCTCGTAGAAACTCTGCTGGGCATGGAGATTATTGATGAAGTCGATACGATTGAAGACATGCAGAAAATGGCACGAAAAAATTGGCTGGAGCGTGCCAAGAGACTGGGTATCGTGCAGGATGAATAAACAGGCTCCGTCAATGATGCGGCTTACATATCTGATGCAATATTATTTGGTAGTCCGGATAACCCAAAGCTTTCAATTGTTGGATTAAATTATGCTCTGATGTGGTGACAGAGCGGGAAGTTTGGTGGTTGGCCGGAATATATTATAAATCTGATTACCTGCTTGAAATATTAAGATATTTGAAAAATTTGTACTACACTATATATAAAGCAAGTACAGGGTAGCTCACTGCCAAAGGTTATATCGGTTCTCTTCAGGTTTGTAATAATGATCCCGGGAATAATTAATGTGTAAAACCGACCAGCATTTAATAGAAAAGATTCGTCAGGGTGATAAAACTGCTTTTGAGCAGCTTTTTTTTGAATATTTTTATGATCTTCGTTCATTCGCTCTCCAGATAACAGAATCAAATGAACTGGCCGAAGATATCGTGCAGGAAATTTTTTATAAGTTATGGAAATGCCGACAGGACTGGACTATTTCCAGCTCTCTAAAAGGATATCTATTTAAAGCGGTGCGGAATGAGGCTTTAAATCAATTAAGTAAGAAGAAGCATCAAAGAGCAAAAATAGAAAACTTTAAGCAAGAGTCAGCGTATTATAATGATGTTATCGATAATAGCTTGAGCCGGGATGATAAAAAACTGGTAAAGAAAATTTGGGATGTTGTTGCCGGACTTTCTGAGCGGCGGCAGTCTGTTTTTGCACTTCACCGAAAACATGGATTAAGCTATCAGGAAATCGCTTATATTTTAGGTATAACACGCAAAACAGTTGAAAACCATATGGGAATGGCATTGACTGAGATACGGGAAAAGTTAGCGTGCGAATATAATAAATAAAGCTAACCCGGATGCTTAAGCCCAATTACACGCCTTTCTAGGAGTCTGTCGGACTTAGGAAATCGTAACGAAAAAGAGCTCGAAATCTGGCCAAATCTGACGGTTTTGCAGTAGGTTTAGCTAAGTCCGACAGACTCCTAGTTCCTTTGTATGATTTTTCTTTGGGGGTATCGTCTTTAGCAACTGTCTTTAATACAAAGTCACTTGTTTTTAAAGTTAAAGGATGGGAGATGAACGAAGATAAAATTGAACATAGCTTGATAGCCCGGTATATGACTGGTGAAAGTACAAGTCAGGAAGAAGAATATATCCGGGAATGGGCACGGAAAAACAGGAAAAACAAGCAGTTATTAGAGGAGTTTGAGCGGATCTGGAATGCTTCAGAAGGTGATCCGGACTCTTTTTACCGGGAGGCAGATGCCATTGAGAACTGGAAAAAATTGAAGCGAAGGTTAGGAGATGATGAGCAAACCAAACCCTTCGACAATAACATTGGTTCAGAGAATTTCCGCCCGTTAGTTTCATCACTTCATACAACTACGGCCAGGGTATCGCGCGTAGCAGCTGTTTTCCTGGTAGCAGGATTAATAGGTTTGTTCTTATATCTGAATTTATCGGTTCCCCAGCCTGAAACAAAAACACCGGTTCTTCGGGAAATCAGTACATCCAATGCCCAGCGGGTTAATATGACACTCGGTGACGGCACAGAGGTAATGTTGAATGCAGATAGCAAGTTGACACTCCCCGATCAGTTTGAAGCGGATATACGTGAAGTTTTTTTACAGGGGGAGGCTTATTTTGAAGTAGACTCCGACCCTGACCGGCCATTTATCATCCATTCTTCCGGCTCTCTGGTTCGTGTATTGGGAACCTCCTTTTCTGTTCGTTCCTATACCGGTGATGATCATGTTCAGGTGGTGGTGGAAGAGGGGAGGGTTTCCTTTGAAATTGATAACGAGCAGGACTTCGGGAAAGCTACGCTCACTGCTAATCAGATGGGGCGGTTTAACTTTGAAAAAAATATTATTGAGACTTCACAGGTAGATGATATGCAGCTTTACCTAAGCTGGAAAGAGGGCTATCTGAAATTCAAAAATACCCAAATGAGCAAAGTAGCGGTTGAGCTGGAGCGCCGTTACGGAGTGGAGATTACTTTCCGGGATCCTGGAATAGAAGAAATGATGGTAACGGCTTTTTTTAAGAGCCGTTCCATTCGAAACGTTTTGGATGTGATAGCCAAATCCCTTGAAATTGATTACCGGCTGGAAGAAAATAATGTTGTCTTTGAAAAACTGGATTGAAAATGTGAGACAAAAACAGTTATCAGTTTTTGCTAAAGGATCTGAAATACAATCAAGCTAATACAAAAGTCAAAACGGAGAATTATGAAGATATCGATAAAAAAAATACTGAGGAAATCGCTCTTGGGATGGCTTGCTTTAGTATTACTCTGGCCAATGAGTGGTGGTTTATTCAATACGGCAAACGGACAATATTTGACCTCTTCTTCCAACAGTATGTTGAATACTACCTTTTACTCTGTTAACGATTATTCCGATCAAATTCCGGAGTTACAGCGTATTATATCCGTGAGCGAAAAAGAAGCCCCGGTCCGGCAAATACTTGAGCATATCGTTGGCAAAGCAGATTTGGGAATTGGTTATAATGCCAAACTACTTCCACTGAAAGAACCGGTCAGCATTCACCTGGAAAATGTAACCGTTGCCAGGGCCCTGCAGGAAGTGCTTTCCCGCACAGAATATGAGGCAAGGATATCTAAGACACGGGAAATCGTACTCCAAAAACGTAATGATGAAAAGAATTTTACTCCGGTTGAAGTACAGCAGGAAATTTCGGGTACTGTCACTGATTCCGAGACCGGAGAAACGTTGCCGGGAGTTAATGTATTTGTCGAAAATACAAATATTGGTACTACAACCGATGAAAACGGTGAATATGCATTGTCCGTCCCCGATGAGGAGAATGTACTGGTTTACTCTTATGTCGGTTATGAGCGCTTGGAAGTTGCAATTAATGGCCGGTCTGAGATCAATGTTGAACTCTCACTCGAAGTACAGGCATTTGAAGAAGTAGTTGTTACAACCTTCGGCCTGGAACAGGAGCGAAAAGCACTGGGATATTCCGTTCAGGAAGTTGACAGTGAAAATCTGACCCTGGGAAATCAGTCGAATATGGTTAATGCTCTGAGCGGTAAAGTTTCGGGTGTGGAAGTCACCAATACCGGTGGAGCTCCGGGACGGAGTTCACGTATTGTTATTAGAGGAATTAATTCGCTGGGTCCCGGTGCCGACAACCAGCCTCTTTTTGTAGTTGATGGGGTGCCAATTGACAACTCAACGATTGAATCTACAGGAACTCCCCGTGGCATGAGCAACAGGGCGACCGATCTGAATCCTAACGATATAGAGTCGGTGAACGTGCTTAAAGGTTCCGCCGCAACGGCCCTGTATGGTGTTCGTGCAGCCAATGGGGCGGTGATAGTTACCACTAAAAGAGGTGACGCCGGAGATACACAGATTAACATATCAAGCAGCATGGGATTTGAAGAGATTAATAAATTTCCCGCTTTCCAGGAAGAGTACGGGCAGGGATTTTCAGGAACAGCTTTTAAACATGATCCTGATCTCGGGCTTGAAGATGCACACACTGATGATAGCTTCTGGCCCAATTGGGGACCCAGTATTGAGGAGGTACGTGAAAACATCGATCCAAACTGGCGTTATTTTGATATCTGGCGTAATTCTGTTCAAACAGGATTTCAACTCGACAATTCTGTCAATATCTCAGGTGGAAATGAAAATGCTACCTATTATGCATCGGTATCGAACCTGCAGCACGAAGGTGTGCTTCCATTTGGAGATTGGGACAGAACCTCGGTCCGGTTGTCCGGTGATGTCTCACCAAGAGACAATTTCCAGGTTCGTGCTTCTGTAAATTATATCAATTCCGGAGGATTACGGGTTCTGGCCGATCGTTTTATGGAATCGATGATGTATTGGGCACCTACCAAAGATGTTACCAACTTTCAAAAAGAAAACGGAACTATGCGCGGTTACTATGGTAATGAGTCATCCGGTAATAATCCGCTTTACCAGGCCAAATACTGGACTTATGAGGATGATGTTAACCGGATGGTGGGTAATGTCACTTTCGATTACAGTCCGGTCGATTGGTTTAATATTCTCTACACACTGGGTTCCGATTATTACAGCGATCAGCGAACGGAAATTATTCCCGGTCCAAGAGGTATAGAAAATGAGAATGTCGTCAGCAGTACCGGTGCTATTGAAGAAACCCGAATTAACAGCCGGGATATCAATTCAACATTGAATATGACGTTCCAGAAAGAAGTCACCGGTAAGATTAGCACAAGACTCCGAATAGGAAATGATATCTTTGATCGCAGCTTTAATAACGTTGTATCAACCGGTAATGATTTTGTTACACCACAGTTTTACCATCTGAGCAACGTCCGGGATATATCATTGTCTCAGAACCTTCGCCAGCGCCGTTTGATCGGAGTTTACGGTGACTTACTGATAGATTACGATGATTACCTGTATTTAAATCTGACAGGCCGTAACGACTGGTCATCAACATTGCCCGAAGACAATCGTTCCTTTTTCTATCCGTCGGCAAATATTGGCTTCTCATTCAGTGATATTATGGATCTTCCCGATTACATAACATTCGGAAAACTGAGAGCTTCACTTTCTGTTGTAGGAAAAGATGCACCGGTTTATTCAACCAGTGATACCTATAATACACCTTCCCAATTTCCGCTGGGCGGACAGGTAGGCTTTACACGGTCGAATATTCGCGGCAGTAAGGATCTGAAACCTGAGCAAACAACTACCCTGGAATTCGGAACTGATCTCAGGTTTTATGATAACCGGTTGAGATTTGATCTTACCTGGTACAAATCCAACAGCCGGGATCAAATTTTTGATGTACCTATTTCCAATGCTACAGGTTATACACGCGTTCTGACAAATGCAGGTGAAATAGAAAACAGGGGGTTTGAACTGCAGGTAGAAGGACGTCCGGTTCAGAGTCAGGACTTTGGCTGGGATGTAGCTGTAAACTACAGCCGAAACACCAGCGAAGTTATAGAGATAGCTGAAGGAATTAACCAGATTTTTGTCGGTTCCTCCTTTGGGTATGTGGGCGGTGGGGCTTCTATCCAGCTTATTGAAGGGGAGCCTTTCGGAAATATATATGGAAGAAGTTATGAACGGTATTATGAAAACGGAGCGCCCGAAGATCAGATCTATCTGGACCGTGATCGACCGATAGTTATCGGTGATGACGGTTTCCCTGTTGTGAATACCGATCAGCTGGTACTTGGCAATGCTCATCCCGACTGGATAGGTAGTATCCAAAACAGTTTTTCCTATAAAAATATCAACCTTTCCTTTTTGATTGATGCGAAATGGGGGCTGGAAGTATACAGCCAGTACGACAACTTCTTTACTGCTTTTGGGATTACTGAGAACACCCTGGATCGTGAAGATACCCGTGTTTTCGAAGGAGTTACTGCCGATGGACAACCCAATACCAGGGAAGTTTGGCTGGGACAGGGGATAGGTCCGGATGGGGTGGATTACGGTGCCGGGTATCACCGGAATGTAAAACGGACGGTTGCTGAGGAAACGGTTAAGGATGCTTCTTTTATCAAGCTTAGAAATATTCGCCTGGCTTATTCTCTGCCACAGCAGCTGACTACCAATCTGGGATTCAGGGGAATTACATTATCTGCTACGGCAACGAACCTTATATTGTATACACCTTTCAGCGGATTTGATCCTGAGTCGAGAGCCGGAGGTGCTTCCAGCAATGCACAAGGCTTTACCGCCCTGGACTACCCGGGTGTGTCCAGTTTGTTTTTGTCGGTTAACCTTTCTTTATAATTTGCTAAATGGGAAAAACCATGAAGATATTAAATAAATCAAGTCTGATATTATGTATCACAGCAGCCCTGCTTATGGCTGGATGTGAGGATTTTCTGAACATCAATGATGATCCTAATAACCCCACAGAGGCTCCTGCACAGGGATTAATTACTACCACTACCTTTGAGACTGCTCAAAATACCTATCGAATAGGTAGTATAACATCCTTTTATGTACAATACCTGGCGTCACCGAATCAGGCTAACTCCACAGATGTACATGAGGCTATCAGTTATGGAGATGAGTGGTTCCGGCTGTATGATGTATTAACCGATCTTACGGACCTTGAGATTCTGGCGGCAGAGGAGGGAGCTACCGAATACGTCGGAATCGCAAAAATTCTGAAAGCGATAAATCTTGCAACATTGGTGGATGTATGGGGTGATGTGCCCTATTCTGAAGCTTTTTTCGCAGATACCTTTAATCCTTCGTTTGATGGCCAGGAGGTTCTGTATGATGAAATATTCACCCTGCTTGATGACGGAGTAGAGCAACTTCAGCAGGATAACTCTACTATTTCTACAGGCGAGGAAGATTTTATCTACGGCGGCGACATCGCACAGTGGGAGCAACTGGGCAATATGCTGAAGGCCCGTTACCTGAATCGCTTCAGCAAACAGGCCTCATATGATCCCGCTGCGGTTCTGGCGGCGCTTGACAACGGTTTTACAAGCAATGACAGTGATGCACAGGTAACCTACTTTGAGGAGGAGGTCAATCCCTGGGCATCGGTCGCTATTGCCAATGCAGGTCTGATCCTCGGAGGGTGGATGTCGGAGCAAATAGTTACTCACATGAATGGTGAAATCTACGGAGTAACTGATCCCCGGATCGAAACATTCATGGGCACAAATGATGATGATGAGTATGTGGGTGTCCGTAACGGTGCCGGACGTGGAAATGCTCCCGAGCAGGGCGCTTTTTCCGTGTTGACAACAGATGATTTTTACTCGGAACGAACTGCACCGGTGCTGATAGCCACATATGTCGAGCAGAAATTTATTGAAGCTGAGGCTGCATTCCGGGATGGCCAGACCAGCCGTGCCTATCAGGCATATCTGGACGGTATTGAAGCTCATATGGATAAAGTAGGTGTCGCCGAAGCAGACAAGCTGGTTTATATGAATGATCCGGTTGTGGATGTCGGTGAAAATAATCTCACTATTGACCATATTATGAAGGAAAAATATGTAGCTATGTTTCTTCATCCCGAAGCGTGGGCTGATGCTCGTCGCTACGATTATTCCTATGCAGATATGGAACCACCTGCTAACAGCTCATTAGGAGGTGAATGGATTAGACGGCTGGTATATCCCGATTCTGAAACCCAGCGTAACGCAGAGAATGTACCGGATATATCACGTACCGATAATTTAATCTGGGATCAGTAATTAGTAATTACAAATTCCCAGCGAAAGGTCCGGAGGTTCTATCCTATCCTCCGGACCTTTTTATTTAGACCAAAAGGGCAAAAACCATGAATAAAATATTATTTATTCTAATTACTGCTTTTTTATTAAGTAAATGCAGCTCCTCTGCTCAATTCGAAACTGTCGATCAGCTTAAAGAAGTAATTGAACACCGATTGTCAGCAGTGGATGGTGACTTTGCACTGGCTTTTAAAAGCCTGGATGATACTACTCAGCACATTTTTATAAACGGGCGGGAGATGTTCCATGCTGCGAGTACCATGAAAACACCGGTTATGATTGAACTGTTTAAACAAGCAGGTGAAGGGAAATTTTCACTTGAAGACTCCATTACCGTCAGAAATGAGTTTCGGAGTATAGTCGACAGCAGCAGGTACCGTATGGAAGTCAGCGAAGACAGTGAGGGGAACCTTTATGATATAATCGGACAGCATCGGACCATCCGGAATCTTATTGATGATATGATCACTATGAGCAGTAATCTGGCGACCAATATACTGATCGAGAAGGTGGATGCACGAAATGTAACGGAAACAATGCGCAGTTACGGTGCCGACAGCATTCTGGTATTGCGTGGAGTTGAAGATATCAAAGCGTATGAGCAGGGATTAAGTAACCGTACAACGGCTTTGGATGAGTCACTGATCTATGAACGACTGGCGCGCGGTAAAGCTGTCAACAAGAAAGCATCAGAAGAAATGACAGAAATTTTACAGCAGCAAAAGTTTAATGAAATGATACCGGCACTTTTACCCGGTGATGTGGAAGTTGCACACAAGACCGGCTGGATAACCGGTGTCAATCACGACTGCGGTATCGTAATGCTTCCTGATGGCAGAAAATATGTACTGGTAATGTTGTCAAAAGATGCGGAAAACCGAGATGAAGTTATAACCACTTTTGCTGATATTTCCAGTATGATCTATGATTTTGTTAAGGGAAAACCATAAAATTGTTTGTGATCTATTCGCCGATACATATTATCTGCGAAAATCCGATCAATCCGCATGATCCGCGTTCCATCACCGGTAAATTATTCCATTTCTTATGGACTTGGTATCCCCCTTTTCCACCTCAAAAAGAAAACCATTTACAATTACGTACTGAATTTGCTGATCGTCAGTTAATATAAGATTGGGAATACCGCCCAGTCTGATTGAATTGTTGTGAGAATCGGTTAACACCAGGTTTAAAGGAAATTGTTCATTTAATTCCCGAAGGTTTTCTCCGAATACTTCTTTATTTAAAACAATATCGGTATATCCCTCTTTCAAAAGATCAGTGGGATTGATCTGTTCCAAATCCGATTGCGTATTGATAGTATCTTTATATACTTTCCCGGGTCGGGCAATCAATCCCTCACCGTCGATCTCACGGTAGCCGTTATTTATAGATAAGTCGCCGATATCAGCAATTCTGCTTCGATAAGAGAATGTACGATGATCTTCGTGATCTCTTTCACCGTGCCTTATAGCCAGATCGACTTTATAAAGCTCGTTCTCCCGTTCAATTTTGACATTACGAATTAGAACATCATGAAGAGACGACTCGTTTTCAGGTATTTCAAAATAATTACCAATGTCTTGTTCATGAAATGCATCCTGACCGATTGCATCTGCTGCTGAAATCAACATGACAAAATTAAGTTTCCGTATGTACTGTTTTTCAGGATCATCTTTATACCCTCCGGATTCAATAAGTACCGTACTGGTGCCCCATTTTTGAATCATATCACCGAATGCACGGGGTTCGTGGGCATCGGAATATTTTGCCACCTGTTCCGGGATATAATTCTGCATTACGGAATTGAGATATACGATCAGTTTCATAGCATTCCTCCGTACGTCGTTTATCGACTGCTCATAATCGTACGCCGGCGCCAGAAAAGATATAGTAGCCGGTTTTTCATTTCGCCCGGAAGTATAATATGTGGACTGATCATGCAGGTTAAACCCAAAAACTGGATTGAGGCTGTCCCTGACCTGTTTGAGCGTAACAGATTCAGGCGAAGTCAGGCGCAGGGCATCCCTGTTGATATCAATATCAATGGCATTTCGCCGCTGGTACGCTTCGGCTCCATCCGGATTCAGCATCGGCAGAAAGTGGAGCGTTGTATGTTCGAGCAGATTATCTCTTAAATCAGTTAGAGAATTTCCTGGATTTTGAAGGAAATTCAATACATCAAATATAGCTGCTGTAGCCGTGGGTTCGTCACCATGCATTTGAGACCAGAAAAGGATATCTGTGTCTCCGCTGCCAACGCTTATCAGGTGAAGGGGACGATCTTCAATTGATTTTCCAACCTGTTGAACAGTGAAAAGGGAGTTCTTCTTCAGATCATTAATAAGTGGAAGAATATCTTCGTGTTTGAAACGTCTCGTTTCTATGCTTTTTTCTTCATATTCAGAATAGTTTTGATACAGCTGTTCAGGCGGTGATATGGATTTTTTATCCCGGGCAATGACAATTACAATACATGTAATGATCAGCAGAAAAGAAGTAGCGTATTTCATTGAAGATTCTTTGAATAGTTAAATAAAAACCGACAGGAAGAATTATATCGTATAACAACTTTGAGCAGTAAATTTCTCCATGGTTAACCGGGAAATTTTGAGCAGCTCATTTTTCTTTTTGATAGCCCGGCCCCCGGACGACTTTTCCCGGCATGGCGCCGGTATGCTCTCCATTATTCAATACCTGTACGCCGTTAACAAACACATCTCTTACACCAACTGCATATTGATGAGGCTCCTGAAAAGTAGCTTTGTCCTCAATAGTTTCAGGGTCAAAAATAACTATATCTGCATAAAAGCCGGGCTTGAGATATCCGCGTTTTTCTATCTTTAAATTTTCAGCCGGCAGCCCCGTAAGTCTGTATACGGCCTCTTCGAGTGAAATTATACCTTCATCGCACACATATCTCCCCAGCAGCCTGGCAAAAGTTCCATATGTCCGGGGATGGGTGCTTGATTCCAGTACTTCACCTTCAGCGGCAACGGAACGGGCATCAGACCCGAAGCTCATGTAAGGTACTTTGATCTTAGTCCGCACGTTTTCTTCCGACATCAGGAAAAATACCGAACCGATATCGCCGTTGTTAGCTATAATCAGGTCAATGATCGTTTCAACCGGATCTGAATTCCACATTTCACTTACATCTGCCAGTGTATTGCCGTTCAGGTGTTTCAGGGAATCCTGATCGAACTCCAGCAAAAGAATATTTTCCGGTGATTCAGCAAGCTGATAAAAATTTTCCCATTCCGTCTGCTGGTTTCGTACTTCTTCAACCACCTTGTTTCGGGTTTCCGGATCTTTCAGCCGTTTTATAAACTCCTGTGTCGAGCCTTCCTGTACCGAAGGGGGCAGTGTTGCATCAAGGCCGGTTGAGGCCGCTGTATAGGTGTACATATTTGCTGAAATGTTATGGCCTTCATCCCTTAACGAATCGATTTTGTTCAATACCACCGGCAGTTTATTCCAGTTACGTTTGCCTGCGGCTTTCAGATGATAAATTTGTGCATCAATTCCGGCTTCCGTGGCTATCGAAAATAGTTCATCGGTTGCCTTGAGCAGGTTGTCTCCCTCGCTGCGTATATGGGAAATATACATTCCGTTATATTCGGCTGCGGCTTTTGAGAGAGCGATAAGTTCATCGGTATCCGCAAAGAAAGCAGGGGCGTAGATAAGGGAAGAACCGAGTCCGAGTGCACCTTCTTCCATTGCTTCCCGTACGAGATCCTGCATTTGCACCAGCTCTTCAGGCGCAGGACTGCGATCTTCAAGTCCCAACACATACGTTCTAACTGTTGTAGCACCGACAAAAGAGGCGACATTCGGTGTTACTCCATTGTCTGTCAGGTATTCCAGGAAACCGCCGAGTGTAGACCATTTGGAGTCGCGGCTTGATTGCATCTGCTCATTCAACGGTCCCATGGAAGTGCCTTCCCCAAAAATTTCAAGTGTTACTCCCTGCCTGATGTCGCTCATTGACCGGCCGTCATTAAGAAGGGTGTTGTTTGCCCAGCTCAACATGTTGATAAATCCGGGTGCTACGGCCATACCTTCCGCATCGATAATACGTTCGGCAGATGCAAAACTGAGATTACCGGTTGCTACAATAGTGTCTGATCTGATACCGATATCGGCAAAAACGGGTTTGCTGCCGGAGCCGTCATAAACAGTTCCGTTCTGAATAATGAGATCATACTCTTCTGAACAGGAAAACAGCAGGAGAACCGAAATTATCAGGAAACAAAAGTTTTTTATATTCATCCTATTTCATTATTTCTTACCAGAATTTTGTATGATTCCTTTGAATTATGAACAGCATCCACAGTTTTTTAAATTATCAGCAAATAAAACGTAATATCTGATGAAGTCAATATTTTCCACGTGTATTATTTCCATATTGTTTGCTGTTATCGGACTATCAGCCTGCAAATCATCTGAGGAACTGAAACGAACAGAACCCAAAGATTCCGATCGTGTTTCGCCGCTGGCTGTTTTGTTCGACAGTTCCAAAGTATTTTCTTCTAATCTTACCGGTTTTGCTCTCTATGATCCTGTGGATGACAGCATGTTGTATGCCCAAAACGAAGATAAATATTTTACTCCAGCCTCAAACACGAAGCTTTTTACTTTTTATGCCGGATTAAAACTGCTTCCGGATACGCTTCGGGCCCTGGAATATGTCGTCCGTGAAGATTCACTGATTTTCTGGGGAACCGGCGATCCGACATTTCTTCATCCCGGTTTTGATACAGATACTGTGTTTAACTTTCTGAAGGAAAGACCTGAAGAACTTTATTATTCTGATTCAAATTTTAACGATGAACTGTTGGGACCGGGCTGGTCATGGAGTGACTATAATTATTATTATTCGGCAGAAAAATCTCCGTTACCTGTGTATGGGAATGTAGCCCGTTTTACGATAGAGGTTATAGAACAGAGGCGAATCAAATCAGAAAACGGAGAACTGGCTGTATCGCCCGATTATTTTCGTTCTCATATCGATGAAATGACAAATAGAAAAGATGATGACCCTTTATTGCACCGGGGGATAAATAATAACAGGTTCGAATATAAACCAGAAGTTGATACACTGAATTATGAAGTACAACGCCCTTTTCATTACACACCTGAATTCATAACGGAAATGCTTTCCGACACATTGGGAAAGCCGGTGCGATACACATACACAGAAAAACCGGATTCTACACAAAAACTGTATAGTATTTCAGCCGACACTGTATTTAAAAGAATGCTGCAGCCCAGTGATAACCTAGTCGCAGAACAGGTACTGTTAATGGCAGCTTCTGAGCTGGGTAAGACACTCAACACAAGCAGTGTGATCGACTATATGAAATCGGAGTATCTAAAAGATTTACCCGATGAACCACAGTGGGAAGATGGCTCTGGTTTGTCGCGATATAACATGTTTACACCGCGCTCACTGATTCATCTGCTTATTAAAATTGATGATGAATTTGCGTATAGCGACGAACTGTTTTCCATGCTCCCGGCAGGAGGGGAGAGAGGAACCATTCAAAGCTGGTATGGCAACCGGGAGAACGGGGCGCCTTATATTTTTGCAAAAACCGGGACGCTCAGAAATAATCACTGTCTGACCGGCTTTGTGATTACCGAGAGCGGGCGCAAACTGATGTTCAGCTTCATGAATAACCATTATATTACCTCATCGTCGGTTGTCAAAGAGGAGATGGAGAAGGTACTTTGGTATATTCATCAAAATTATTAGAACAGTATTTATTACAGGTTATTGAAGCTTCCCTAATAAAACAGATTAATTTGAAAAGCCGGACCGGTCAATTCTTACTCTGACTCCACGCATTTTATCCTCATTCTCTTCCAGAAAGGATATGATTTTGTTCGTAGAGACTGCATGTGTTATTCCATATATAAGATTGGACTTTTTTTCCACGAAAACCTCCCCGGAATAAGGTTGCAGACGTTCATTGTTGTCAATCAAATTCTTATTGGGAACAAGATTAAACGTATTACTTGCTGCAGCGGAACAGGACATGCCGACCCAATCAAAGCTATTATAATGATCTTTGGAAGAGATGACCAGTCCACCGCTGATTCCACGATTAAACAAAGCATCGGCAATAAAATCACCATTGCCTGTTCTGTCGGGTGCGCTTACAATTCCTCTGGTAACCATAGGATATCCCTTCGGATATCCTAATACATAAATTATACTCGCAAGCCGTAAATTTTTTGAATTACCCATCGTAAGTCGCAGGGGCTCTATATCAACACCTTCATTGTTCCTCAGATCTATTTCAAGAAGGGCAAGGTCTTTCGTGTCATCGGCAGCAAGTATTTCAAAATTGCTGAGAGTTGGAAGATTTAAAGCAAAATTTGTTTGCCTTATTTTAGTGGTGACGGATTCAACAAAAGTATTTTCAGGTATATTATCTCCCTTTCGGTATTCAATAACCGTATCCGGAAATTGCACGACATGAGCACAGGTTAACAGTAAAGCCCTTTGGTTATTTTTTGCTATAACTATTGCCGTACCGGCTGTGCTTTCTTCTGTCTGAGTAAATTTTCCCAGTGCTTCGCTAAAATCTGTATTCTGAATGTTACTTTCAGTTATATCGGGATCTTCAAGAAGGTAGGACCGGTAGAAACCTGTTGAGGTAATACGTATTACCGATTGCTTAATTTCAGTGAGTTTTTCAGAAATGTCTACATCAGGAAAGGCGGAAGTATAAAATGGAGCGGTAGTTTTATCTTCCGGACGTTGTTCGACAAATTCACGTGTAGTGGTACACGCGATAAGCGAGACTATGATCAGAACCCAGGGAATGTGGAGGTACTTCATAGTAATTGCTTTTTTAATTATTGGAAATAACCAACAATACTATTTACGTATTGCGGTAACGTTTTGTTGCTGTTACTATTGGCCAGAGTATAATAAGCGAAAAAACAACAGAAAGAGAAAGTATTACGCCTTCATCGAGGATAGCAATATTCAAAATTTTGTCCAATGCTTTTAGAAGATTGGTTACACCAATCAGGATAGTAATAAATACTACCAATCCTGTAATCACATTTGTAATGGAAGAATTAATATGGTTCGGCTTAAGTAAGCCGGCATCATTTACCATTAACATTAAGAAGATTGCTATCACCGGCAAAATGATACCATTTAATGCCTGGGCCAGGATAATAGCCGGAATAGGCTGTACCTGTAATACACCGAACAGAATACCAATAATTAAAACGGCCATCCAGGTGCTTCTGAAATAAGTACTTTTTTCGTTCCAACGTGTTGGTTGTTGGTTACCCAGGATACTCTGTGCTGTCAAAGCAGCAGCCAGAGGTGCTGTCAGGGCTGAGCTTATTCCGGCGGCACATAAACCCACTCCGAAAAATGCAGCGGCCCACGTCCCGAGATTTTCACTGAGTGTGCCGGCG
>CAZPWQ010000029.1:0-31483 GCA_964590495.1 uncultured Balneolaceae bacterium | reverse complement strand
CCTTAGTGATAACCCCAGCGGCTTCTAACCCAGTGCGAAACATTTCCGACCACAATCACGACCAGGCTGCCGGCTACGGTGTAGAGCGGCCAGGCTATTGCCAGCCCCTCGCCGGGCAGCAGTTCCTGGATCGGTCCCTTTACCATGAACAGCAGGGAGATCAATCCCGCAAAAAAGGCGATCATAGCATCTTTGCGATCCGGTTTTGTGAACATCCGCCCTAGAAGGAAAGCGCCAAGCAAACCACCGTAGGTATAGGAGGCGATGCCCAGACCCAGCTCGACTACGGCGGGACGTTCCCCCTCCTGAAGCTGCAGGATAGTGAAAAAGTAAGCGGAACCGGTTAGAATTACCGCCCAGATTATTGTGATGATACGGGAAACACGCAGGTCCTTTTCAGGCGTATTGGTTTTGCCGAAATAGGGTTTATACAGGTCGAGCGTGGTGGAGGAGGCCAGGGAGTTGAGCGAGGAACTCAGGCTGCTCATGGCAGCTGCAAACAGTGCTGCTATGATAAGTCCCGACAATCCCACCGGCAGCTGATTTACTATAAATTTGGCAAATATTTCGTCGGTGGTTGCCAGTCCGAGTTCAGCAGCTGACTGTGCTTCATAAAAAGAATACAGCAACAGCCCTATAAACAGGAACAGCGCGAATTGCAGGGCAGCAACAATTCCGCTCCACACCAGCGCTTTCTGACTGTTTTTAAGATTACGCGTGGTTAGTAAGCGCTGTACGATCAGCTGATCGGTACCGTGAGAGGCAACGGAGAATACAGCTCCGCCGATCACCGCTGTGAAAAAGGTGTACGGCTGGGCGATGAAATCCCGGAACGGCTGATCGAATCCGAAATCTATGAGCTGCAGTTTTCCCGCCCCTGCGGCTGTTGAGATCGCACCGCTCAAACCAGCAGGAAGATCTCCGATCATAATACCTATTGCCAGCAGGGCTCCTCCTATATATACCGCCATCTGCATGACATCCATCCAGACCACGGCTTTGATTCCACCCACCAGCGTATAAATGAGTGTGATTACCGAAATGGCGGTTATCGACAGCAGATATATTTCGAAGTCGCCCCAACCCCCGAAAGCACCGCCCAGCCTGAGGATGATAGCCAGCGGAATAGCCGTCGCAAACAAGCGTACGCCATCGGCCAGCAGGCGCGTGACCATAAACGTCGTACTGGTGACATTCCGCATCGCCGCACCGAACCGCTGTTCCAGGAATTGATAGGCAGTGGATAAATTCCCTTCCACGTAGGAGGGTAAAAATATGATACTTACAATAATACGCCCGATTATATATCCGAACGTAATTTGCAGAAAGGTAAGATTCCCGCCATAGGCGACAGCCGGAATGCTAATGAATGTGAGTGTGCTTGTTTCCGTGGCAACAACAGAGAACAGGACCGCCCACCATGGGATATCGTGTCCGCCTAAAAAATAATCATCGGTTGTGGACTGTCTTCCGGATATCCAGATACCAATCACAGCCACACCCGCGAGGTAAACAACAATGACTACATAATCTAAAATAGAAAATTCCAAACTGAGCCTTTTTAAATTCTGTTAAAACTATACAACTAACATTGATTCCGAAAGCCGCCGAAACCCACCGGTACACAAGTAGTTCTTTTTATTTATCTTCAACCGGTATCCATCTGAATCGTATGAACTTAAACCGCTTTTTTCACATTTACATTTAATCTTAAATGGTGTTAATTGGAAAGTGAAATTATAAGCATTTTTCGGGTAACGCCAAGTTTGGTTTTTATAACCAACAGTAAAATGCAAAACGGGGACCATTCCGCCGGCAATCAGGAACGAATAACATGTATCACAGTTAACTAAAATATTTTTAAGAGTGCCTGACATTAAGCTTCACGTACAACTTTAATCAATTCATCTTTTTGATTATATGGACTTTTACAACAAAGAAGAAAAAGTAACCTACTACGAAAAAATCCCCAGCAAAATTTTTGAAGATGCCACAACAGCTTCAAAAAAAGTGGCGCAAAGTATTGCCAACCTGATCCGCCAGCGTAACCGGGAAGATGGTACAACCGTGCTGGGACTCGCCACCGGGTCCACTCCGACCCAGGTGTATGATGAATTGGTCAGGATGCACCGCGAAGATGATCTGAGCTTCCGCAATGTCATTACTTTTAATCTCGACGAATATTACCCGATGCAGCCGGACTCCCTGCAGAGCTATGTCCGGTTCATGAATGAACACCTGTTTGATCACATTGACATCCCCGCCGAAAACGTACATATCCCCGACGGAACCATCCCGGAAGAGGAAATAACCGATTACTGCAGGGACTATGAACAAAAAATAATCGATTGCGGCGGCATCGATATTCAGCTGCTGGGCATCGGGCGTACCGGACATATCGGTTTCAACGAACCGGGCTCGCGTCCCGATTCGCGGACCCGCCTCATTACCCTCGACAAGATCACCCGCCGTGATGCCGCCAGTGATTTCTTCGGCGAAGAGCATGTCCCCCGCCGGGCGATTACCATGGGCGTAGGTACCATCCTCGACGCCCACAAAATTATTATGATGGCCTGGGGCGAAGGCAAGGCCCCTGTCATCCGTGAAGCTGTGGAAGGCGAAGTTAAAGAAAGCGTGCCCGCCACCTACCTGCAGAACCACTCCAATGCCGCTGTGATACTCGATGAGGGTTCCTCTGAAGAGCTGACACGGATGAAAACACCCTGGCTGCTCGGCACCTGCGACTGGGACGAGCACCTGACGCGCAAAGCGGTCGTCTGGCTGTGCCAGGAGACCGATAAGCCGATACTCAAGCTTACCGATGAAGATTACAACGAGAACGGTATGGGGGATCTGATTACCCAGAGCGGACCGGCCTATAATATTAACATCCGTATTTTCAATGAACTGCAGCACACTATTACCGGGTGGCCGGGCGGTAAACCCAACGCAAGCGATACCAATCGTCCCGAACGCAAAGAGCCCTACCCGAAGCGGGCCATGGTATTCAGCCCGCACCCCGACGATGATGTTATATCGATGGGCGGAACCCTCACCCGGCTGGTCGAGCACCAGCATGAGGTCCATGTTGCCTACCAGGTATCCGGCAATATCGCTGTGTTCGATGATGATGTCATCCGGTTTGCCGATTTCGTATCGGAATACCAGGAGATTTTTGATATGAACCGGGAAGAAGCCGAAGACCTGCTCTCGGAAATCAAAGGCTTCCTTAAAAACAAAGAACCCGGGCAGGTCGATTCGCCGGAAGTTCAGGAGATCAAGGGGTTGATTCGTCGCGGCGAGGCCAAAGCGGCCGCCCGGTACTGCGGAGTATCGGAGGAGCACCTGCACTTTCTGGATATGCCTTTCTATGAGACGGGCCGGGTAAAAAAGAAACCGCTCTCCCAGGCTGATATCGACATCATCGTTGATCTGCTGCGGGAGGTACAACCCCATCAAATATATGCAGCGGGTGATCTCTCCGACCCGCACGGTACCCACCGGGTGTGCCTGAAAGCGATCCTGGAGGCCCTGGAAACCTGCAAAAATGACGACTGGATAAAAGACTGCTACATCTGGCTGTACCGCGGGGCATGGCAGGAATGGGATCTCAACGATATAGAAATGGCTGTGCCGCTGAGCCCACAGGAACTGGCTAAAAAGCGAAAAGCTATCTTTAAGCACCAGTCGCAAAAGGACCGTCCGCTGTTTCCCGGCGCCGATGACCGGGAATTCTGGCAACGCTCCGAATCGCGCAACAGGAACACGGCCATCCTTTATGACAAACTGGGCCTGGCCGAATATGAGGCGATCGAAGCTTTTGTACGGTACAAAATGGTTTAAAGGAAGAAAAGGAGACCGGAGGAAAGGAGACGGGAAAATAACACTAGTACCCATTGTGTCATCCCGGACTTGATCCGGGATCTATAGCTTGATTTTCGTCAGATGCAATTGAAGAATTCATTGCTGCAGATCCTGAAACAAGTTCATGATGACACTTTATTGAATTGTTAGGCAGTTTTTAAAAAGTAATTTATTAAAAATCCGCGTAAATCCGCGGCAAAAAAAATATGAACAGAGAAGAACTCGTTAAACAACTGAATGAAGATCCCGAAATATGGGATTTCATCATCATCGGCGGCGGGGCTACAGGACTCGGGGCTGCCGTCGAGGCGGCATCGCGAGGCTATCACACGCTTTTGCTGGAACAGCATGATTTTGCCAAAGGCACTTCCAGCCGGAGTACCAAACTGGTGCACGGCGGTGTGCGCTACCTGCGGCAGGGCAACATCGCCCTGGTACTCGAAGCTCTGCGGGAACGGGGACTGCTGCGCAACAACGCGCCCCACCTTGTCAAAAACCAGTCGTTTATCGTGCCCAACTACGACTGGTGGGAAGGCCCCTTCTATGGCATCGGCCTCAAAATTTACGACAAGCTGGCCGGCGACCTGGGGCTTGGTCCATCCAAACACCTCTCCAGGAAAGAAACACTGGAATACATTCCGACTCTCGAACCGGAAGGACTGAACGGAGGTGTCATTTATCACGATGCCCAGTTCGATGACTCACGGCTGGCGATAAATCTGATGCAGACTATCTTCGAGCATGGCGGAGTTGCCATTAACTACATAAAGGTTACCGGACTTTTAAAAGCCAACGGACTCGTATCGGGTGTTAAAGCAGTCGACCGGGAGAACGGTGATGAATTTGAATTACAGGCCCGGGCCGTTATCAATGCCACTGGTATTTTTACCGATACTGTGCGCAAAATGGATGATCCCTCAAAGGCGAAGATCATCCAGCAGAGTCAGGGCGTACATATCGTTCTGGATAAATCGTTCCAGCCCGGCGAAAGCGCCATTATGGTTCCAAAGACGGATGACAACCGCGTTCTCTTTGCCGTACCCTGGCACGACCGTATTATTGTGGGAACCACAGACACCCCGGTCGATGAGCCACTGCTCGAACCGAGGGCGTTTGATGAGGAAATAGAATTCCTGCTGACCCATGCCGCCCGTTACCTGACCAAGGATCCGGGTCCGGAGGATGTACTCAGCGTCTTCGCGGGACTGCGTCCCCTGGTTAACCGCGGGGGGAGCAAAGACACCGCTTCCATTTCACGGGATCACACGCTGCTAATCGACCCGTCGGGGCTCGTTACCATCACCGGCGGCAAATGGACGACCTATCGCAAGATGGCTGAAGATACCATTGATGAGGCGGCTATTATCGCAGGACTGGATGAGCGGGAGTCGCGGACTGAAAACCTGCGGCTTCACGGCTGGCTCAAAAATGCCGAAGCAGCCGAGCCCTATAAGATGTACGGTTCGGATGCCCTTTCCCTTAAAAAACTGGCCGATGAACATGAAGGCTGGGAACAACCGATACACCACGGTTTGTCCTACAAACCGGCGGAAGTCGCCTGGGCGGCCCGTAACGAGATGGCGCGAACTGTGGAAGATGTGCTTGCACGCCGCACACGCGCCTTGCTGCTGGATGCGCGGGCAAGTATCGAGATGGCAAAACCCGTAGCCGAACTTCTGTCCGCCGAACTGGGAAAAGACCATCAGTGGATACAGCAACAGGTTGAAGAATATACAGAGCTTGCAAAAGGATACTTGCTAACGTAAACGGAGGAATGGAGACTGGAGAAAAGGAGAAGGTAGACGCCAGACGTAAGATGTAGAGGTTGCGTAATACGTAAGTCTGCATTTAATGATTCCTGCCATACCGCTATCTGCATACGAGTCATCTCCTCAAACCGCCACCGGAGGTGGCAACACCAAACGTGACGAACCGGAGGTTCGGCACGAGGTGACATATATATGCATCCAGCATCTGGCATGACATTATTCTATATTTAGTGGCGCTTACAATGAATTCATTAACTGCATGAAATATTTACATCATTTTCAAAACCTGTTATTACTGATTCTCTTTTTAGGAATTTCTATCCAACCGGTCTGCGGACAGGATTCGGGAGTACTTGCCACCAAAGCCGATACTCTTCGCGGATCGATAACTCCAGAGCGTGGGTGGTGGGAAGTCGTTTATTATGACCTGAATGTCACCGTAATGCCGGAAGATTCTGCCATCAGCGGGTCTAATGAGATAACCTATCGTGTCACCGATACGCCCCGTGAAATGCAGATAGACCTGCAACACCCGCTGCAAATAGACAAGGTTGTTCAAAGCGGTAATACCCTCTCCTTTCGTCGCGACAGCAACGCTTTTTTTATAGACATGCCCGATGATCTTGAAAAGGGATCACAGCACACCATCACCGTATACTACCAGGGACGGCCGAAAGTAGCCGAAAATCCGCCATGGGACGGTGGCTTTATCTGGGCAGAGGATGAAAAAGGCAATCACTGGATAGCCACGGCAAACCAGGGTCTGGGAGCGAGTGTCTGGTGGCCGAATAAAGATCACCAGACAGCCGAACCCGATAGTATGCGAACCAGTATCACAGTTCCGGATCCGCTGATCAACGTGTCCAACGGCAGGCTTGAAAAAAAGACAAAGCACGACAACGGCATGACTACCTGGACCTGGTTTGTCTCAAATCCCATCAACAACTACAACATTGCGGTAAACGCCGGAAATTATGTGAATTTCACCGAAAAATTTAAAGGTGAAGACGGTACGCTCGATTTAAGCTATTGGGTGCTGGAGTATAACCTTGATAAAGCCAAAGAGCAGTTCAAACAAGTCAAACCGATGATGGAATGCTTCGAGGAATGGTTCGGCCCTTATCCCTTTTATGAAGACAGCTTTAAACTCGTGGAGACGCCGCACCTGGGGATGGAGCATCAAAGTGCAGTAGCTTACGGCAACGGCTATCAGAACGGATATCTCGGCAGAGATCTGTCAGGAACCGGCTGGGGACTAAAATGGGATTTTATCATCATTCACGAAACAGCCCATGAGTGGTGGGGCAATAATATCACTACTAAAGATATTGCCGATATGTGGGTTCATGAAGGTTTTACCAGCTATTCGGAGGGTATTTATGTAGAATGTATATTCGGTAAAGAGGCGGGCGCAGAATATATCCGTGGCCTCCGCAGCGGCATTCAAAACCGTGAACCGATTACCGGCGAATATGATTTGAATCGCAGAGGATCCGGTGATATGTATCCAAAAGCCAGCAATATGCTGCATACTATCCGTCAGATTACAGATGACGATTCCTTATGGAAACAGATCCTGCGCGGATTGAATCAAAACTTTCGTCATCAGACAGTATCCGCCGACCAGGTTGAGCGTTATATAATCAGTCGAACAGGTGAAGATCTCGATGATATTTTTGATCAATATCTGCACTATACCGACCTCCCGGTTTTCGAGTATTACATCGATGAGATCGACCAGCTACATTACCGGTGGAGGGCTGATTTAGACCATTTTGACATGCCCCTGAAAGTGAAACTGGACCGTTCCTACTCATTCATTTATCCTGTATCCGACCGCTGGAAAACCACCCGTCTCCGACTGGAAGATCCTACACAGCTGGAGATTGATCCCAACTTTTACATTACAACCAAAGAGCTGAAAAAAAGCCCATTTGTAAAATAATCAGGAGCTAAATATTTATTCTTGCTTTAACCTAATTAAACCGGTATAATTAGATTCAATTTTAAGACCAATTACTGATGAAACGACTTCTTCCACAAATCGCCCTATGTTGCCGCATGCGGGATATCTGTATGTGCATTACCGGCAATATGTACTCGAAGGGTTAGCTGTTTCATCAGTAATTAGAAATTCCAAAAGCCCTTCGGTTTAACACTGAAGGGCTTTTTTAGTATTATGAAAAGTTCTTTATTACGTATTGAAAAATACTCTTATCGAGAAAGGCTGAGGGAACAGGCCCGGCGAAGCCTTAGCAACCGCTCCGCACGACATTGATTTTAAAATTTATGTGTGGAGGTCAGGTGCTAAATCCTGCTCCACCTGTTTTATAAGGTTTGGGGGAAGATGAGTGGTGAGGTTTTATTACAATCAGAAAAAGCCTCTTCCGATCTTACCCAAAACAGGTGACCCGGAAGAGGCTTTTTGTTTATAACAAACGAGATTTTTTTAAAAAAACAGTAACAATAAGTATCAATGAAGTCAACGTTTAACAGCTGGTATGATAAAAAGATGCGCGCTACTCCTGAGTTACGTGCAAAGACCGACCGTGCGGAAGAGCTGCTTCAGGAAATTGATACGATTGCCATTGTTGGACTCTCCCGCAGCTTTCACAAAGACAGTCAGTTTGTGGGACGTTATTTGAAAAATGCCGGCTATACGATTGTGCCGGTTAACCCCGGCGCCGATGAAATTCTGGGAGAAAAATCCTACCCGGATCTAAAAAGTATTCCGTTTGCGATAGACGCAGTCGATGTATTTCTGCCGGATGAAGTTCTCTCGGAGGCCGTTGACCAGGCTCTGGAACTTGAACCTGCACCCAAAGCTATCTGGCTGCAGCTGGGAACCGGTGAAAATCCCGAAGAAGTAAATAAAGTCCAAAAAACAGATGTAACCCTTTTTGAAAACCGGTGCATTAAAGTAGATCACCAGTTTTTGATCCGGCCCAAAAAGGAATTCAATAATGCCAAGTAACTTAAACAATATAAAAAATCATGAGTGACAACGGAAAAGAACGAAATCTAAAATTTGAAACACTGCAGCTACATGCGGGACAGGAATCCGATCCCACAACCGGTTCGCGTGCAGTTCCTATATATCAAACTACATCGTACGAGTTTGATGATACCGAACATGCCGCTACACTGTTTGCCCTGAAGGAATTCGGTAATATCTATACGCGGATAATGAATCCGACTACGGATGTTTTTGAGAAACGAATTGCCGCACTCGAAGGCGGAGCTGCGGCTGTTGCAACAGCTTCGGGTCAGTCAGCACAATTTTTGACCATTACCACTATTGCACAACAAGGCGACAATATCGTCTCCACACCTTTCCTGTACGGGGGAACCTATAACCAATTCAAGGTAACGCTGCCCCGTCTGGGAATTGATGTAAGTTTCGTTGAGGAAGAGACGGTTGAATCCTATGAGAAAGAGATCGATAAAAATACCAAAGGTATCTATATAGAATCGATTGGTAATCCGCGGGGTAACGTACCTGATTTCGAAGGGCTGTCGGCGCTCGCTGAAAAGCACGGTATACCTCTGATTGTTGACAATACATTCGGTGCTGCCGGATCGATCTGCCGGCCTATCAAACACGGAGCCAATATTATTGTGGAATCAGCCACCAAATGGATCGGCGGCCACGGTACCAGCATCGGTGGCGTACTTGTTGATGCCGGAAATTTCAACTGGGGCAACGGAAACTTTCCACTGTTTACCGAACCATCACCATCGTACCACGGTCTGAACTTCTGGGATACGTTCGGCCCCGATGGACCTTTCGGCAATATTGCATTCGCCATACGGGCTCGTGTTGAGCAGCTGCGTGATATTGGCGCCGCACCGTCCCCTTTCAACAGCTTTCTGCTTTTACAAGGACTCGAAACGTTATCACTGCGTACCGAGCGTCATTGCGAAAATGCTTTAAAACTCGCTAAATGGCTTCAAAAACAGGATGACGTATCTTGGGTGAATTATACAGGCCTCGAAGATCATCCCTACCACGAAGCCGGCAAGAAATATCTGGAGCAAGATCGTTTCGGTGCTGTGCTTACGTTCGGTGTAAACGGTGGCTTTGAACCCGCACGTACATTCATCGAAAATGTCGAAGTAGCTAGTCACCTGGCGAATGTGGGCGATGCGAAAACACTCGTTATTCATCCCGCATCGACTACTCACCAGCAGCTTTCTGATAAAGAACAGGCTTCCAGTGGTGTTAAAAAAGATCTGATCCGGGTCTCAGTGGGCATTGAGCATATCGATGATATCATTGAAGACTTTGAAATCGCCTTCAGTAAAATTCAAACACCGGCTTAATACAAAAACTTCATATGAGGAATTACAGAGTACCTGTAAGTCCTTCAATTTCAAAATCACAGCAAAATGAGCACAATAAAAGCAGAACAAAGTAAACTTGACCAAAAAGTTGGTGAAGCTGTCGTTAATGTTGTTAAAAACATCAGTAATGACCCTGATAACGCCAATCTTACTTTTTATACGAATTCAATACTGAAAGATGGCTTTCAATCAGAAGTAGAAATCAGAGACTTCAGGTTTGTCTCCGATGAGCCTGAAGAGTTGGGTGGAACCAATAAAGGGCCCAATCCCGTGGAGTATGTTTTGGGTGCGCTTGCGGCCTGCCAGGAAATTGTCGTTAAGGCCCATGCTATTGCATTGGGTATTGACGTAAAATCAGTAAAGGTGGACGTAGAAGGTGATCTTGATCTGCATGGTTTTCTGAACATGTCGGATAATGCCAGGGCGGGATTTACCAAGATCAAATATCATACCCAAATTCAAACCGATGAAACCGACTCCAAAAAACTGGATCAGCTTAAAAAAATAACATTTAAAAACTGTCCTGTACTGGATATCATCCAAAATCCGTCGTCTGTAGATGGAAAGGTTAGTTATATTAACTGAAAATAGGTTAAGCTGACTTACACCGAATGATTTCTTAAAAGAAGCAGTCTGACAGATTCCTGATATATGGTTCAATCTGAAAATACACATAAGCTTGATCAACCTTTTGTCACCGAATCCGGTTTTGCTTTTCCAAAGCCGGAGGTGGCGTATAAGACCTGGGGCAAACTCAATAAAGCCCGTGATAATGTCATAGTCATCTTTCACGCCCTGACCGGAAATCCCGATGCCGATATATGGTTCAAGGGTTTTTTCGAGACAGAAGGTTACCTGGATCCTGAACATCATTTTGTGATCTGCATAAATGTTTTGGGAAGCTGTTACGGCACAACCGGGCCAACGTCAGTCAATCCTGATACGGGAAAACCTTACCAGGCTGATTTCCCGAACATTACAGTTCGCGATATCGTACGTTTGCACCAGAAGTTGCTGGATGAGCTCGATATTAAAGGGATCGAATTGATCATAGGCGGATCGCTGGGTGGCATGCAGGCGCTGGAATTCTGTCTGATGGATGACCGCCCCCGGTCAGCGGTACTGATCGGAATGGGGAAAGCACACCGCCCGTGGGCGATAGGTATCAGTCATGCCCAGCGCTGTGCAATTTACGCCGATCCTAACTGGAACGACGGATATTACGATCCGGAACGTCCACCGGCCGATGGTTTGTCTGTAGCACGTATGATCGCCATGAACAGCTATCGGAGTCCGGAGGATTACGATCAAAAATTCGGCAGGGATCTTCAGCCCGACCGGCAGGAACAGCAATTCCAGGTTGAATCCTACCTCAGTTACCAGGGAGATAAACTCGTCGGCCGCTTTGATGCCAATTCATACGTTCGTCTTACGCAGGCAATGGATACGCATGATGTGGCACGCGGACGTTCAACATATAAACAGGTCCTTAAAAAAGTTGATATTCCGGTCGCTGTAATCGGTATTGATACCGATATACTCTATCCGCCGGAGGAACAACAAGAACTGGCTTCTATTATTCCGAATGCCTTCTATTACGAAGTTAAATCGCCGCACGGACACGATGCTTTCCTTATCGAGTTCGAACAGATGAATAAGTTCCTCGGCTCCTTCAAACACGAAACTACAAAAATTGAAAGCTTTTAGTCTATGTCAGACGTTCATGTTCTAAAATTTGGCGGTACTTCTCTTAAAGACCGCACTTATATTCAAAAGGCGATCGAGGTGGTCGAAGTACGGGCAAAAACTCATTCCACGGTCGTAGTTGTGTCTGCGATAGGTAATGTCACCAATCAGCTGACGCAGCTCACCGACGAGTTACCTTATAAATCGGAAGAGGCGGGGCGGCACCTGGAATCACTGAAAGAACTTCATTTCAAACTGGCTGAGGCGTTCCCTCAAATTAATGAAGAGGAAGTAAAAGGCCTGGAAATTCTTTTCAAAGAATTGAAGTGGGTTTATTCCGATTCGGAACGTCGATCCGGTCATCCCGGAGCATGGAGAGATCATATTCTCTCTTTCGGAGAACGCGCATCGGCCAGAATTTTTGCCGCAGCACTATCCGCTCGGGTTTCCGGCTTTGCTGTAGATTCCCAAAATATTGTTAAAACGGATAATAATTTCGGCGAAGCAAATGTCATCCACGACCTGACCCGCGAGCTGGTTAGAAAAGCCCTCGTAAAAAACGGAAAAATTCCGGTCGTAACCGGATTTATCGGCTCCACACGGCAGAACGAGATTACCACCCTGGGCCGCTCCGGTTCCGATTACACAGCTGGATTAATCACGGAGGCATTAGAGGCCGACCATCTTGAAATATGGACTGACGTGGACGGCGTGCTTACCGCAGACCCTAAAATCGTGCCGACAGCTCACCATATCGATCAGCTCAGCTTTGATGACATATCCGAACTTTCAGGACAC
Organism: uncultured Balneolaceae bacterium; assembly: GCA_964590495.1. Classification (GTDB taxonomy): domain Bacteria; phylum Bacteroidota; class Rhodothermia; order Balneolales; family Balneolaceae; genus CAZPWQ01. The sequence continues at coordinate 19,022 of CAZPWQ010000029.1, read as the reverse complement.
CGGGCCAAAGTCATTCATCCGAAAACCATTCGACCTATCCGGGACCGTGATGTTTCTGTACAGGTGCGCAACAGCTATAATCCGGATCATCCGGGTACGCTTATTCACCGGTCTTTTCACTCAAACGGATCATTCCGCTCAATTATCGTTACCGGACCTTATACTTATTTTGAAATTCCTTCAGCCGATACACAGCAATTCATCCGTTTTCTTGAAGAAAATATCGACAACAGTGCAGATTTTGATGAAATAACCTATTACAGAATTTCGGCCAATGAGCCTGCACGCTTTATTATTCGCCAACCGCTTTTTGGCCGTCTCAGTGAAACAATTGAACAGTGGGCAGGACAGAGCAAAATTGAATTCTCGCCATCTCATGAACTTCACAATGTAAAAGTATTTACCAATCGTCTTTACGAAAGTGATCAGCCGGTCAATGAAATCATTGAAATGCTTGACCGTAAAGGAATGCGACCTGTTACCTTGCAGCGTGGAAGAAATCAACGGCATCTTTCTCTGCTTTTGCCGGAAAAGGAGGCTTACACTGCTGCCCGCCTGATAAACGATTACCAGATCGACAGCCGCAAAACCGTTGATCTTTTTGTTGCGGGCATAGGTGCCATCGGTAATACGCTGATCCAACAAATTAAAAAAGTGAAAAGAGACGATCTTCGTGTCCGCGTAATCGGCCTGTGCAACAGCAAGTATGTCTTTTGGAATAAAAAAGGATTGGATCTGGAAAATTTACCGGATATCCCCGCGGCCGAGCCAACCAACTGGCCTTCCATCACAGCCGAACTTACCAGTGCTGAACGACATAATACCATATTCGTAGATGCCACCGGAAGCGTTGAAGTGGCGCGTATCTATCCGGAACTTATCAGTTCAGGAATACACATTGCCACTCCCAGCAAACTGGCAAATACTTTTGAACAATCTTATTATGATCAGCTGAGGGAACGGTGTTCAAAGCATAAAACACAATACCGTTATGAAACGACTGTCGGTGCCGGTTTACCGGTAATCTCGACAATACATGATTTACTGAGCTCCGGAGATACCATTCACCAAATATCAGGTGTGGTTTCGGGAACAATGACTTATCTTTTCAACCAGCTTGAAAAAGGCAAGCCGTTCAGCGAAGCTATTATTGACGCCCGTGAAAAGGGATACGCCGAACCCGATCCCCGTGATGATCTTTCCGGTGAGGATGTTGCAAGAAAATTTCTTATCCTTGCCCGTACACTGGGATATAAGATCGAGCGCAGCGAACTTAATGTGGAGTCCCTGATTCCTGAAGAGCTTCAAAAAGTTGATCCGGATATATTCATGGATCGGCTTTCAGAAACTGACGCGCTGTGGAAGAAACGGATCAAGTTAGCTTTGGATCGCGAGGAAACATTACGATATGCCGGTCGTTTACTAGCGGATGGAACAATCACCATAGGTATTCAAACAGTTCCCAAAGACTCGCCGCTCGGACAGCTGAAAGGCACAGATAATCTTATCCAGATCAGCAGTGACTTTTATGCCGATACGCCGCTGATCATACAGGGTCCCGGTGCAGGCAAAGAAGTAACGGCAGGAGGTCTGCTGGCAGATATATTGAAAATTGCCAAAGATATTGACTAAAAGAACTGAATAAAAAATCTCAATTAAATATCTTCTACTGTGGATGCAGAAAAGATAAAAGCAGTAACGAATAACATGATAAAAACACCACCCAAACAGGGACTGTACGATCCTAAAAATGAACATGACGCCTGTGGAATAGGCTTTGTAGTCAATATTAAGGGAAAGAAATCGCACGATATCGTTAAAAACGCCCTGACAGTCCTGCACAACCTTGACCATCGCGGGGCAACCGGAAGTGAATCTAATACAGGCGATGGTGCCGGTATACTGATGCAGATACCACACAAATTCCTGCAAAACGCCTGTGAAGGCCTGGGAATTCAGTTACCCGAACCGGGTGAATACGGAGTTGGTATGCTTTTCCTGCCTCCCGAACGTGAAGATCGTCACGCCTGTGAAAAAGTGGTCAAGGATATTGTGAAGGAAGAAGGACAGGAAATACTCGGCTGGCGCAAGGTGCCGACCAATAATTTTTATCTTGGTCCTTCTGCAAAAGATACCGAACCGTCCGTACGCCAGGTAATCATCGGACGAAGTCAGGATATTCAGAGTGAACTCGAATTCGAGCGCAAGCTCTTTGTGATACGTCGCCGTATTGCCAATACTATTGAAGAGAGTGATTTGAAGGATAAAAACTTCTATTATGCCTGCAGTTTCTCTTCACGTACTATTATTTACAAGGGAATGCTGACCTCCACGCAGCTCAGGGAATTTTATCCCGATCTTAGCGATCCGCTGATGAGATCTGCACTGGCTCTTGTCCATTCCCGTTTCAGTACCAACACATTCCCTAGCTGGGAGCTCGCCCATCCCTATCGTTATCTTATACACAACGGGGAAATCAACACCCTGCGGGGCAATGAGAACTGGATGCGGGCCCGTGAATCCGAATTTGCCACCGATGCCTTCGGAGATGATCTTGAAAAAATATTTCCTGTTATCCAGGAAGGCGGCAGCGACTCCGCCAAATTCGACAATTGCCTCGAATTCCTTACACTCAGCGGCCGCTCACTTCCACATGCCATGATGATGATGATTCCTGAACCCTGGGAAAAGCATACGGGCATGGACGACCAGGTTAAAGCGTTTTATGAATATCACAGCTGCCTGATGGAGCCGTGGGACGGACCCGCATCCATCGCTTTTACCGACGGCAAACAGGTGGGAGCAACGCTGGATCGCAACGGACTTCGCCCCTCCCGCTATTATGTTACCAAAGATGATATGGTGGTTCTCTCCTCTGAAGTAGGGGTACTGGATATCCCTCCCGAGGATATTGTTCATAAAAACCGTCTGCAGCCGGGACGTATGCTGCTTATCGATACAGATGAGGGCCGTATTATCAGTGATGAAGAAATTAAACACAAGATAGCCCACGAACATCCCTATCAAGAGTGGCTGGATGAAAACCTGATTGATTTCAGGGATCTGTACGACCAGACCTCTCATAACAAAATCAATCAGTCTCACGACGAAATTATAAAGCGCCAAAAGGTCTTCGGTTATACCTATGAAGATCTGGATGTCAACGTGGGACCGATGGCAGAAGATATGCTTCAGCCGGTTGGGGCCATGGGAAATGATGCTCCCATAGCCGTACTTTCAAAGGAACCGCAGTTGCTTTACAATTATTTCAAGCAGCTTTTTGCACAGGTTACGAATCCCCCGATCGATCCGATCCGGGAGGAGTTGATAACCTCAACCGAGACTATCCTGGGTTCGGAAGGCAATATTCTTAAAGCTACACCAGAGAGTTGCCGGCAGATACGCCTTGAAACACCTGTTCTCAGAAATGACGAGCTTCAAAAGCTGAAAAAAATTGATGTCAAGGATTTCAAAAGTAAAACCCTGCCCATTCTCTTTGATCCTGAAAAAGGCGGTGACGGACTGGGGAAAGCCCTGGACGATCTTTTTGCAGCTGCCGATAAGGCAATCGAAAAAGGAATAAACATACTTATCCTTTCAGACCGTGACTTTAATGAGAAAAAGGCCCCGATTCCCGCATTGCTTGCGGTGGCAGGGCTCCACCACCACCTGATACGTTCCGGTAGCCGGACCAAAGTCGGGCTCGTCCTGGAATCGGGTGAACCCCGTGAAACACATCATTTCTGTACCCTTCTGGGCTACGGTGTAGAAGCCGTTAATCCTTACATGGCCTATGAAAGCCTTCATGATTTAATCACAGAAGGACACCTGGACCTTACCTATGAACGGGCCATCCAGGGTTACAACAAAGCAGTTGTCAAAGGTATCGTCAAGGTAATGTCAAAGATGGGAATCTCAACGATCAAATCGTATCGCGGAGCCCAAATCTTTGAAGCACTTGGCATAAACACGAAAGTAATTGACAAATATTTTACCTGGACCGATTCCCGTATTGAAGGTATCGGCCTTGATATAATAGCCGGGGAAGCCAGGCTGCGCCATCGCCGTGCCTTTCCGAAAGCGAAATTGAACGGGCAGGTACTTGACGAAGGCGGCCAATACAAATGGCGTAATGGCAGTGAGTATCATGCCTATAACCCAAAAACTGTTCACACCCTTCAGTTGGCTACAAAGAATGGAGACTATAAACTCTATAAAGAATACGCCGACCTTGTAGACGAGCAGCGGGATCCTCCTGCAAACCTCAGAAGCCTGCTTGATTTTAAGTTTGATGAATCGGATGCCATCCCCCTCGAGGAGGTGGAATCGGTGGAAGAAATATGCAAAAGGTTTAAAACCGGTGCTATGTCGTACGGATCCATCAGTGAGGAAACACACGAAGCGCTGGCAATCGCCATGAATCGCATCGGCGGGAAAAGCAATACCGGTGAAGGAGGCGAACATTCCGACCGGTACACGCCCGACCCTAACGGCGATTCCCGCAACAGTTCCATAAAACAGGTAGCTTCCGGACGATTCGGGGTAACCAGCGAATATCTTACACAGGGGGATGAGATACAGATTAAAATGGCACAGGGTGCCAAGCCCGGTGAAGGAGGTGAACTGCCCGGCAAAAAAGTCTATCCCTGGATTGCAGATGTGCGTCTTTCCACCCCGGGAGTAGGATTGATTTCTCCCCCGCCTCATCATGATATTTATTCAATAGAGGATCTGGCACAACTGATCCACGACCTGAAAAACGCGAATAAGAATGCGCGGATAAATGTGAAACTGGTTTCCGCAGTCGGTGTCGGAACGATTGCCGCGGGTGTATCAAAGGGACATGCAGATGTAATCCTGATCAGCGGCCATGACGGCGGTACGGGTGCTTCCCCTCAGACCAGTATTAAGCATGCGGGTCTGCCGTGGGAGCTCGGCCTCTCGGAGACGCATCAGACACTGGTGCTTAATGACCTGCGCAGCAGGGTAGCTCTTGAAACCGATGGACAAATAAAAACAGGACGCGATATTGCGGTAGCTGCACTTCTCGGCGGAGAAGAGTTCGGATTCGGAACAAGTGCACTCATCACGCTGGGCTGTATTATGATGCGCGTTTGTCATCTCGATACCTGTCCGGTTGGTATCGCCACCCAAAACCCTGAACTTCGACATAAATTTACCGGCGATCCGGCATACGTAGTCAATTTCATGAAATTCATTGCACAGGATCTGCGGGAGTATATGGCAAAGCTCGGTTTCCGAAGTATTGATGAAATGATCGGACGAACCGACAAACTACGCCAGCGAACCGATGTGGATCACTGGAAAGCAAAGTACCTGGATTTATCCCCTATCCTGCACATTCCCGAAGCAGCTAAAAATGTGGGTACCCGTTGCATGACCTGTCAGCAGCACGGTCTGGAGAATTCTCTCGATATACAAACCTTAATGGATATCGCCGAACCGGCACTGCAGGATAAAAAACCGGTTGAGGCCAAATTGCCAATTACCAATACCAATCGCGTGGTCGGCACCATTTTGGGCAGCGAAGTAACCAGGCGTTACGGCTCCGAAGGCCTCAGGGAAGATACCATTCACCTGAAATTCAAAGGATCTGCAGGACAAACATTCGGCGGCTTTATTCCCAAAGGAATAACGCTGGAGCTCGAAGGCGATGCCAACGATTATTTCGGCAAAGGTTTGTCCGGCGGGAAGCTGATTCTGTACCCGTCCAAGGCGGCACATTTCGATCCGGCCGAAAATATTATCGTCGGGAATGTTTCGTTCTACGGGGCCACCGGCGGCGAGGCATATATACGCGGCATGGCCGGTGAACGATTCTGCGTACGTAACAGCGGTGTTCACGCCGTTGTTGAATCGGTGGGTGACCACGCCTGTGAATACATGACCGGCGGACGTGTCGTCGTATTGGGTTCAACAGGACGTAATTTTGCAGCCGGAATGTCCGGAGGTATCGCATATGTACTGGATCAAAAGAAAGAATTTGCGCGATATTGCAATCAGGAAATGGTTTACCTCGAGAATCTTGAAGATGAGCAGGAAATCCACAGGGTTTACCGGATGATCCGCAAACACGGCGATTATACCGACAGTCACCTCGCATGGAAAGTATTGGCCAAATGGGAAGAGATGGTGCCCCATTTTGTTAAAGTACTCCCGAAAGACTATAAGCGAATGCAGGATGCTATTGAAGATTCGAAAGCAAACGGTCTGGAAGAGCAGGAAGCAGAGATGGAAGCCTTCCTTAAAACCAAAAAAGAAAAGGAAAAAACATACGTGGCAAAATTATAACACCGGCATAACTTTTCTGCCATGGGCTTCGGGAGACTTCGTCCCGATATTCGGCACAAAGGCCGGGCTGCGCCCCGAGTGGTGGGAATAGTCAACGAATGTCTCAGGGTTTGAACCATCCCAAAGTTCGAATAAGAAAATTAGTAAATTAATTAACCAGATTTACAGCAAAACAAGTTAGATATATGGGAAAACCAACAGGATTTATGGAGTACGAACGAAAATCTACTCCGTATCGAGAACCTGAAGAGCGGGTAAAAGACCGCGAGGAATTTCACGAACACCTGACCGGGAACGAACTGCAGGAACAGGGAGCCCGCTGTATGGATTGCGGTATTCCTTTCTGCCAGACCGGAGAAGACAGGAACGGCAAAACAATGGGATGTCCGGTTTACAACCTGATCCCCGAATGGAATGATCTCGTGTACCGCGGTAAATGGAAAGAAGCACTTCACCGCCTGCATAAAACCAATAATTTTCCGGAATTCACCGGCCGTGCATGTCCCGCTCCCTGCGAAGGATCCTGTGTACTCGGCCTTATCGGAGAACCCGTAGCCATAAAAAGTATCGAGCAGGCTATTATCGACAAGGGTTATGAAGAAGGATGGGTAGTAGCGCATCCGCCTGAAGAGCGTACCGGCAAAAAAGTAGGCATCGTCGGATCCGGTCCCGCCGGTCTTGCCGCCGCCGACCAGCTCAATAAAGCCGGACATAAGGTCACCGTTTATGAACGTGCCGACCGCATTGGGGGTCTGCTGACCTACGGCATTCCCAATATGAAGCTCGATAAATCGGTCGTTAAACGACGGATCGACCTGATGGCTGAAGAAGGAGTCGAATTTGTAACCGGAACAGAAATAGGTACGGATATACCGGCATCCGAACTCCAGGAGAAGTTTGATGCTCTCATCCTGGCCGGCGGCGCCACAAATCCGCGGGACCTGCCGATTGACGGCCGCGATCTCGACGGTATCCATTTTGCGATGGATTTCCTCCATGCCGACACCAAAAGCCTGCTGGATTCCAACCATAAGGACGGAAATTATATTTCAGCCGAAGATAAGGATGTAATTGTAATCGGTGGTGGTGATACCGGAACCGACTGCGTGAGCACTTCCATGCGGCATAACTGCAAGAGCCTCACCCAGTTTGAAATTTTGCCGAAACCGCCGGACAACCGGTCCGATGAAAATCCATGGCCCGAATGGCCCAATATATATAAAGTGGATTACGGACAGGAGGAAGCCCGGGCGAAATTCGGTGATGACCCGCGTAAATACCAAGTCATGACCAAAAAGTTCGTCGGCAACGAAGACGGTAATGTCAAGGAACTTCATACTGTTGAAATCGAATGGCATGAAGATGAAAACGGGCGGAAAGTTCCCAAAGAGATTGAAGGTACCGAAAAAGTCTGGAAAGCCGACCTGGTATTACTGGCCATGGGTTTTCTGGGACCTGAGAACCCGGTTCTCGAACAATTGGAGGTCGAACGTGATGAGCGTACCAATGCGAAGGCCGAACACGGTGATTACCGCACAAATGTCGACGGTGTGTTTGCAGCAGGCGACATGCGGCGCGGACAAAGCCTTATCGTCTGGGCCATCAACGAAGGCCGCGGCGCCGCCCGCGAATGCGACCGCTGGCTGATGGGCAGCACTGAGTTGCCCTGATTTTTACCCAATGCTTAGGTGTGGGCCACTTTTAAAGTGGCCCACACCTAACTTGATCCGGTTACTTTCCTCTAGCCCGGATTTCTCACCAAGAAAATTGTGAGAAATCCGGGCTAGCTCCTTACAAACTCTAACAACGGATTATAGTTTTGCTTATCTGCCTCTCTTAAGGAGGTAATATATTCTGTTCGTACATTCCAATCATTAATAAGATTTCCGGAACCCCATGAAAAAGGTGCCCGTTTGAATTCTTCTTCAAGCAGATGATCCGTAATCATACGGGCATGACGTCCATTGCCATTGGGAAAAAGATGAATCTCCACCAGCCGATGGTGAAATCTTGTTGCTATTTCATCTTCTGGATAGGTTTCATATTCTATCCAGTACCGGACATCATCCAGCAGATTCCGCGTGTGCATGGGAACCTGCGGCCAGTCTACGCCGATATTTTTGTTACTTAGGCGAAATTCTCCCGTCCACATCCATACCTTCCCAAACATTTTTTTATGCAAGACTTTAAGAAAAGACTCACTCAGTATCTCCCTGTTCCGCGTTCGCTGTAACCAGTCATAGGCTTCGGTGATATTCTGCTGTTCCCACCTGTTCAGTTCCTCCCGCATCGTAATATGGGATAATTTAAGTCCCTCCTTTTCATCAGGATCCAGTGGCGTAGCTCCGTCAGGATACGTAAAATTCATCTACTGTTTCCAAAAATTTTGAGGATCTTCTACAAGAATTTTTTCTATCATGTCTTCAAGGGCTTTTTTCCGCTCTTCATCATCCAGATCCTGCTGTTCGAGCTTCATGGAATGATTAATGCGTTCCATTCTTTTGAGCGCAATCTTGCGGGCCTGCTTTCGTACCATATCTTCGAGATCCTCTAAAGGGACAAACCCATAGACAAATCGCATCTCCAAAGCATCGGCAATATTTTTGAGAGTAGAGAGCTTAATTTCACCCTTTGATTCAGCAGCTTCAATTCTCGATATACGTGACTGATCAATACCTGCACGCTCGGCCAGTTCATATGTAGTCATTCCAAGGCTTTTACGAATGGCCCTTATCCACCCTCCGGAAGGAATCGTCAACTTTTTTAGTGATTTTAATTTATTCAATTTCTTATTCAACTGTTCCCGAATAAGTTTCTTATCCCAGTAATTCATAATTTGATGATGTTTTCTACATTATTTATCTATAAAATGATGATACTAATATCATTTATTTAAAACAAATTGATGATATATTTATCATCAATTATTGGATGCAAAACAGATAATCAATGTCTCCTCCACTTTCCACCACAAAAAAATACTTTGGCTTTTAGAATTCGTGAGCCGATAAACTTTTTCCTGCCAAAAAACCGCTAAATAGACCTTAAAAAGGCATTTATTTGCAATCCACCTCCCCAAAATAGGCCGCCAGAAAATTATAAACCACATTTTTCAATAAATCCTTGACATATTAAGGTATTTCAGGGTACATTGTGGGTTGAAGTGGGAGAATGTGGGAATCCTTATTCCACTATCGAATTCGATAATCGTTGCTGTAAATCCGGGAACCGTTTATGCCTAGTTTTAAAGGCCAATACGAACATAGTGTCGATAATAAAGGACGCGTGAGCATCCCGGCAAAGTTACGTAAAAGCCTCAACCCCCAGGCACAAGAGCGATTTACCATCTTAAGAGGGCTTGAACCCTGTCTTTATCTCTACCCGGAAGATGAATGGCAGAAGGTAGAAGATCAACTTTCCCGGATCAACAGCTTCACAAAAGAAGGCCGGACTGTAAAACGTAATTTTCTGCGTTTCGCCGAAGACCTTTCTCTGGATAATCAGAACCGCATTCCCCTGCCTTCGCAATTAATGGACTGGGCCGGAATCGATGGCAAAGCCATCTTTATCGGCAGCGGCGAACGAATTGAAGTATGGTCGCCGCAAAAACTGGACAAAATTGATTCCGATCTGAGCTTTGAATCGTATCAAGAACTTTTTGAGCGTGTGATGGGCGACCATGATAACAATGAACAACCATGAAACATATTATGAGCATCAGCCGGTACTGCTGAAAGAGTCCGTAGAACAACTTGTTACGGATCGAAGCGGAATCTACATCGATGCTACACTAGGCGGTGGCGGACACAGCCTGGCATTGTTATCACATTTAAATAAAGACGCACAGCTTTACGGAATTGACCAGGATGACGAAGCACTTGAAGCAGCAAACTCGCGAATCGGCAACGACAAACGATTTTCGTCAATCAAAGGCAATTTCGGATATCTCTCCAGGCTTCTACCCCCAGAACAGCACGGGGGGGTATCCGGAATCCTTCTTGACCTTGGAGTATCAACCCATCAGATTACCGAGGCTAAACGCGGTTTCACGTTTCAGAAAGAAGGTCCGCTGGACATGCGCATGAGCAATCTTCGCGGTATAACGGCTTACCAGGTAGTCAACGACTACACCTATGAGAACCTGCGCGATGTCATCTATCACTACGGTGAAGAACGTAACAGCAGGCAAATAGCCCGAAAAATTATCGGACGCCGTCCTATTGAAACAACAACCGAACTTCGAAACGCTGTTGAATCGGTTGTAAAGGGACAATACCAGATCAAAAGTGTGGCGCGTGTTTTCCAGGGTATCCGCATTGAAGTGAACCGTGAACTGGATATGCTTCGTGAAGTACTGGAGCAATCTCTGGACATACTGAAAATCGGCGGACGTATTGTCGCTATCTCCTATCATTCGCTGGAAGACCGTATCGTTAAACGCTTTTTCAAGGCAGGAAATCATGAAGGTAAAGTAGAAAAGGATTTTTACGGTAATCCACTGTCGCCCATTCGTTCGCTGTCGGAAGGTATTATCACTCCGTCGGACGAAGAAATTGAACGCAATCCGGCCGCACGAAGTGCCAAAATGCGTGTGGCTGAAAAAATAGAAGTAGAGGAGGTGTAATTATGCTGATTAAATCTCCGCTGAAAAAAGAAAAGGTGCGCCCGAACAAACGCAAAGATACCAATGGCAGCAGTAAAATAAACGGTACCGGCAAAAAAAGGATGCGCAGCGCTAACGGAAACTACGGCAAGCGCATATCACAAAAGGAACAAAAGAAAAGAATATCATTTCCAAAACTGAAGCCCTGGAAAGTCATCTTATGTGCCGTAATACTTGGAGCACTCGGCATTCTGTATTTGAATCACCTGTTTGCTACACAACAACTGCTGCGCGAAGTTCAACAGCTCGAAAGGGAATATAACCAGGTCAAACGTCTGCATAGCGATTACCGGCTGACTTATGACCGAATGATCGGTCCTTCAGAAATTTATGGAAAGGCTAAAGGTATGGGATTCATCAATGGCGGCCCAGCCGAAAAAGTGATAGAGGTGGAAAACAGATGAAAGAAGAACGTTCCTCTATATTAAACCGAATGTTTGTCATCTTTGGTCTTGTACTGCTTATACCCTGTGCCATTGCTCTTCAGCTGTTTCGTATAAATGTTGTTGAAGGATCTGAACTGCGCAAACTCTGGAGCGAACAGGCTATAGATTATATTCCCATTCCAGCCCAGAGGGGCAATATTTATGATGAAGACGGTACTCTGCTGGTGGCCAATTCGGTCGCTTACAAAATAGCACTTGATCCGAAGATACAGGGATTGACGCGTGACCACATTAAACAGATATGCCAGAAACTGGCACAGTCATCGCGCTACAGTACCGGGTATTACCTGAGAAAAATTGACTCTGCTCCGAGGCATTCCAGATATGTCGTACTTGATAACAATGCAGATGCAGAAACCTATGAAGAAATCCGACAGCTCGATATACGCGGAGTGATATTCGAGGAGGAGTATAAACGGCGTTATAATTTCGGATCACTTGCCGCTCATGTATTGGGTTTTGTCAACTATGGTATTCAGGGCATGATCGGACTTGAAAAATTTTACGATGATGAATTAAGCGGTACTGATGGTGTTCAGCAGGTACGCCGGGAACGCAATGGACGAATTTCCTCGTATGTAGGAGCGCCGCGCCGCCAGCCACAGCAGGGATATTCCCTTTATACGACTATTGATTCACACATTCAGGCAATTTTAGAAGAAGAACTTAAAGCCGGGATTGAGAATACGAGATCTACTTACGGCACAGCTATCGTCATGGATCCCAGATCAGGTGCCATTAAAGCAATGGCCAACTATCCCACATTCAATCCCAATAAACCTGCCTCTGCAGTCGATGAAAACCGTAGAAATTATGCGGTCTCGGATATGATCGAACCCGGCTCTACTTTTAAACTGGTATCTGCAATAGCGGCAGTCGAACAGGAGATTGTACATTTTGATGAAAAATTTGAGACTCCTGACGACGGCAAGCGCCAAATCCATGGGCAATGGATGCGTGATCATGATCCGCTGGGGACCCTCTCTTTTCCACAGGTGATTGAGAAATCCTCCAACATAGCTATGGCAGAAATCGCCATGCGACTTAATAATGATACCTTTTATCAGTATGCGCGCAATTTCGGGTTTGGCAGCCCTACCAATGTTGATCTGCCAAATGAAGAACCGGGTCGACTCCAGAAACCGTATGAATGGAGCCGGGTAACCTTACCCTGGACCGCCATCGGCTATGAGGTACAGGCCACTCCCCTTCAGATCGCCCAGGCCTATGCCGCGTTTGCCAACAAAGGCATGATGATGCGGCCTTATATCGTACAGCGCATTGCAGATGAAGAGGAAAATATTATATGGAAACATAATCCCGTCCGGGTCCGGCAGATTGCCAGGAGTTCTACGCTTGAAAAGCTATATCCTGTTTTTCGCAATGTAGTTTCCGATTCCGGCACCGCAGAATATGCCGAAGTAACAGGGCTTCCCGTTGCCGGAAAAACTGGTACAGCACAAAAATACATCGACGGACAATACCGGAATGAATATCGATCCTCATTTGTAGGTTTCTTCCCGGTTGATAATCCAAAATATGTTTGCCTGATATTACTTGATAATCCCGATACCTATCCGCCCTACGGGGGTATTACCGCAGGCCCTGTCTTCCGGGAAACTGCAAAACGAATTGCCGGACTTGATAATGAAATTGAAAAAGAGATCCTCAATAACGGAAAAGAAGAAAATATATGGGCTCATGCTCCTGATCTGAAAGGACTAACGCTGAATGAAGCTGAATCACTGCTGAATAAACAGAATATTGCATATAGTCTCAGCGGCAGCGGTGACTGGGTTGAATCACAAAAACCTGATTCCGGATCCCTGCTTAAACCTGAAGATAAGGTAACACTTCAACTGGGTAATACCATCTCTGCAGCAGACACTTCAGAAATTCCGAATGGTTATGCTATTATTCCCGATCTGGGAGGCATGAGTATGCGCAAAGCCAATCTCCTTATCAACAGCCGTGGATTCGAAACAAAGATGATCGGCTCAGGGACCGTATATACACAATTTCCCCGTCCCGGAGATATGATGAAACAGGGACGCACCGTTACTGTACGTGGAAAAGCCAAATCAATAGAAACCCTGGTAAATACCGGAGCAACTGAGTGAAATTCGAAGATCTCATATCGCTTTGCAAACCAATTGGAGTATCCGGCCCGGAACCGACTGACATCGGTGCACTTACACAGGATTCGCGCAAGGTTGCCGACGGTTCTGTTTTTATCGCAGTCAAAGGATTACAGGTCGACGGCCACGCTTTTATAGATGAAGCAATTGCAAAGGGTGCATCGGTAATAATTTGTGAAGACTCTTCCTATGCCAATGAAAATGTCTGCGTGGTGGAAGTGGCCGATACCCGGTCACTTGCAGGACCACTGGCCCAGGCATTCGAAGGAAATCCGGCCGATGAAATGAAGTTAATCGGCATCACCGGCACAAATGGAAAAACAACGGTCGCTACGTTAACCTATCAGACACTGCAAAAACTTGGTGTCAAACCATCCCTGCTCGGAACCGTTGCCAAACAGATCGGTAATAAAAAGTACGACAGTCTTTTAACTACCTCAGATCCCGTGGAATTGGCCTCCGACATGCGTCAAATGGTTGATGCCGGCTCCACACACCTGGTAATGGAAGTTTCATCACATGCGCTCGACCAGCTCCGGGTAAAGGGATTGGATTTCACCGTTGCGGCTTTTACGAACCTGAGTCATGACCATTTGGATTATCACCATTCTCTGCAGGAATATGCTGAATCTAAAAAAAGACTTTTTGACGATCTCAATCCTGATGCCTGGGCAATAATCAATGCCGATGATGAAAAATCGAAATTAATGATCGCTAATTGTACTGCGCAAATTGTTGATTTCAGTTTTCGGCAGCAGGCATCAATAGCATGTGAGATCATTTCAAGCAGTCCACAGGGACTGGAAATCACCGTTGACGGCAGAAAAATACAAAGTCCGATGGTCGGAAAATTCAATGCCTATAATATCGCCGAAGCGTTTTTGATCTGCCGGGCACTCGGTTATGAAGATCCTGTTATTGCCGATGCACTGAGTGATTCTGACGGTGCCGCCGGACGCCTGGAGCGTGTCCGAAGTAGTCAGACAAAAAACCAACCGCTTGTTTTAGTGGATTACGCTCATACACCCGATGCCCTGGAGAATGTTCTCTCTACATTGTCCGATTTAAAAACTGAAGGACAAAAGCTGCACGTAGTATTTGGATGCGGCGGTAACCGTGATAAGAGCAAACGCCCGGTAATGGCAAAAATAGCGGAAAGATACGCTGACAGAATTACAGTGACATCTGATAATCCGAGAAATGAAAATCCCGACACTATAATTGACGAAATAATGGCCGGATTTGAACGTACAGAATCCGTAACCCGAATTACAGACAGGCAAAAAGCGATTCATCGTGCCATCGGCAGCAGCGATAAAAACAGTATTATTCTTATAGCAGGAAAAGGTCACGAAACCTATCAGGAAATTGATGGCAAGCGCTATGATTTTGATGATCACAAAATAGCCCTCGAAGCACTGGATAACCTAAACAAAAAACAGGGGGTATCCTGATGCTGTACGAACTGTTACACTGGCTTGAGGTAAACTATCAACCGCCCGGTTTCGGTGCATTTGAATTTATCACTACCCGTTCAGCTATTGCGGCGGCTATGGCATTGTTCATCAGTATTCTTATCGGCCGGCAGATTATTAAGTGGTTGGAGAAAATGCAGCTTCGCGAAGTTATCCGTGAAGATATCGGGCTCGATACGCACCTCGGGAAAGCCCACACCCCGACTATGGGCGGCATCATCATTCTGCTATCTATTCTTATTCCGGCCCTGCTTTGGATGCCAATGGACAGTATATATACCTGGATGATTGTTCTGGTTACGTTGATCCTTGGCGTCGTAGGATTTATCGACGACTATATCAAAGTAGTAAAAAAGGATAAATCAGGCCTGAGCGGACAATTAAAAATTGCCGGACAGATCACCGTGGGATTATTGCTGGGCTGCATTCTCTATTTCTGGCCTGCTTTCCAGGAGTTCAATACGTTATCAACCGTGCCATTCCTGAAGAATGTAAATATCGATTACGCTTTCCTCGGTGAAGCATTGGGGTGGGTTATCTACATCCCTGTTGTCATTTTTATCATTACTGCTGTCAGCAATGCAACCAATCTCACGGACGGTCTTGACGGACTGGCTGCCGGCACATCGGCTATAGCAGGTCTCATTTTTGGAATATTTGCCTATGTATCCGGACGAACCGACTTTTCCGAATTCCTGGACATTCTTTACCTGCCGGGTTCCGGAGAACTGACTGTCTTCTGTGCATCCGTTGTAGGTGCGTGTATGGGTTTTCTTTGGTATAACACCCATCCGGCCTCGGTATTTATGGGTGATACCGGCTCATTGGCCCTGGGCGGAGCTTTCGGGGCATTGGCACTGATGCTGCACAAGGAGTTATTGCTGCCTATCGTTTGCGGAATCTTTTTTATGGAAACGGTCTCCGTCATTATCCAGACCACCTGGTACAAATATACGAGACGAAAGTATGGCGAGGGCAGACGTTTCTTTCTAATGGCGCCCATTCACCACCATTTTGAAAAGAAAGGATTGCCGGAACCGAAAATAGTGGTGCGATTTTGGATCATTGCTGTTTTACTCGGAATTCTCAGTCTTCTAACCCTGAAACTACGATGAGAGAAGTGCAGAATAAACATATCGTCGTGATCGGTGCCGCACGCAGTGGTATTGCTGTTGCTTCTCTTTTGAAGAGAAAAGGGGCTGAAGTATTTGTCACCGAAAAACAAAGTATTTCTAATTCGGTAAAAGAGCGTCTCAATGAAGAGAAAATTCATTTTGAAGAAAACGGTCATACCGACAAAGCACAAAATGCAGATTTTGCAGTATTAAGTCCGGGGGTACCGACGGAAGCACCCCTGGTGCAGCAGTATTTAAGCGAAAACAAAGGTATATACTCGGAAATCGAGGTAGCCTCCTGGTTTAATAAAGGTGCGATCACAGCAGTAACGGGCAGTAATGGTAAAACTACCGTTACCAGCTGGCTGGATCATACCTGGCAGCTGGCAAAGAAAAAACATATAACGGCAGGTAATATAGGATATGCCTTTTCAGACAAAGTGCAGGAGGTCGATAACGGTACGAATGTAATACTGGAAGTGAGCAGCTTCCAACTGGATCATATCGAATCATTTCATCCGTACATCAGCCTGCTTCTTAATGTCACACCCGACCACCTGGACCGGTACGGGCAAAAATTTACCAATTACGCCACAGCTAAATTTCGTATTACCGAAAACCAGGACGGGCAGGACTGGTTCATCTATAATTTTGAGGATCCGGCGACAACAAACCACACAGATGCTCTTAAAAAAAAAGCGAACGGACCCCGTTTGTTGGCTTTTTCAAGCAGGCAAGAAGTACCGAAGGGGGCATTTGTCCGCAACGGAAATATCATACTGAAACTTAATCACGAAGAAGAGGTTTTGATGCCAATTAGTGAAATAGGTATTCCCGGCAGCCATAACTTAAATAACGGACTGGCTACCGCACTGGCAGCACGGGCTGCTGAAATCAAAAACGAGGTGATCCGTGAAAGCCTTCGCACGTTCGAGGGTGTAGAGCACCGGCTGGAACATGTCCGTACCGTGAACGGTGTCAAATATTTTAACGACAGCAAAGCGACCAATATTAATGCCGTCTGGTATGCACTGGACAGTTTCAATGTGCCGCTGACACTGATACTGGGTGGACGCGACAAAGGCAACGATTATACCGAACTGGTTGATCAGATACGTGAAAAGGTACACACCATTATTGCCATAGGAGAAGCACGACCCATGATTAAGGAACAGCTGAAAGAGGTTGTACCCAACTATAAAACAGCTGAAACTATGCACGAAGCGGTACGCACCGGAAAGAAATCTGCCAAAAAAGGCGAGGTGGTATTATTAAGTCCGGCATGTGCTTCCTTCGATATGTACGATAACTACGAACACAGAGGCAATGAATTCAAAAAAGCGGTAAATGGACTTTAACAGCAATCAGCCCTCAGCATTCAGCTATCAGTGATAATATGTTCTCTGATAGCTGAAGACTGACAGCTGAAACCTAAATTTATGTTATACACTACGCCAAATAAAAATATTTCGTCTATTATGGGCACCAGCCCGGACGACATTGATACACCCAATCAGGGAAGTGATCGCTATCTCCTTGTTTCTGTTATTGTATTGATGATATTCGGCATTCTGGCTGTTTATTCATCAATTGCTTATTTCGCCGAAAGCAAGCAGACAACGGCAGGCAGCCTGGTTATCGGTCATGCGGTAAAACTGGGCATTGCATTCCTCGTTATGCTTATAGCCTCCAAACTAAATTATCATCTCGTGGCAAAATTTAGTCGTATTGCTATGGTACTGAGTTGGATATTGCTTATTGCCGTCATGATTTTTGGCTCGGAGGCTTTTGGGGCCAGAAGATCCCTCAACCTCGGCGGCTTTTCTTTTCAGCCGTCATCCTTTGCTACGGTAGCCCTGCTTATCCATGTAGCAGTACTACTCGATGAAAAACAAAAATATATAAAAGATTTCAAGCGCACATTCGTACCGATCATGTTCTGGATCGTTACCACTTGTGCGCTTATTGGATTGGAAGATTTCAGCAGTGCCGGTATTCTGCTGGGCATGTGCCTGCTGCTCATGTTTATCGGCAGGGTGAGTACTCTGCAAATAGGCACATTATTGCTGATCGGCTTAATGGGAGCTACTGCATTGATCTGGCAATCGCCCGAGCGGCAGAGCCGTATTGATCAGTATGTCAGCCAAATCTCGGAAATTAAAACCGGTAATTTTAATATCGAAGAAGGATACCAGGCCCAGCAGGCCTACATCGCTATCGCACAGGGCGAGATCTTCGGTGTGGGCATCGGGAAGAGCACACAGCGCGACTTTCTTCCGGCGCCCTATAACGATTTCATTTTTGCCATCATTGCAGAAGAATACGGATTGATTGGTTCGGTAGCACTGATTTTACTCTTTACCATAATACTTTTTCGAGGTATCGCCATAATTGCAAAAAATGCGCCCGATACCATCGGCATGCTGCTTGCGACAGGCTGCACCCTCGGTATTGTACTCTACGGCTTTGTAAATGCGGGAGTAGCCAGTGGCCTGCTTCCTGTAACAGGTCTGCCTATGCCTTTCGTCAGTTACGGCGGCACGAGCACGCTGTTTTCAGGATTGATGGTGGGCATTCTGCTGAATATTTCGAAACACAACAGCAAACGAAAAGCGGTCTTTTATGCATAATGCTGTCAAGGACATATCATCGCCTGACGGGCCGGTCCCCGCCGCTATGAGTAGTATTAAAATGCTCATAGCGGCCGGAGGGACTGGTGGTCATGTATATCCGGCCATTGCGATTGCTGATGCCATCCGGGAGCAAAAGCCGGATACGGAAATTAAGTTTGTCGGCACCCGCAATCACATGGAATGGAATGCTGTGCCGCGAGCCGGCTATGATATCACCAGTATCTGGATCAGCGGATTCCA
>CAZPWQ010000028.1:0-32022 GCA_964590495.1 uncultured Balneolaceae bacterium | reverse complement strand
GATGCCTCATCCAATATGGTTCAGGATTATATTGATGTGGTTGATGATACACTTGAAGATATGGACGCCGATAATAAGAAATCGCTTATGGTATTTAATAAAATAGACGCTGTAAGTCCGGAACGCATTGCCGAGCTGAAAGGGGCTTATTCTGATTCCGCCTTTATTTCAGCGGAAAGAGGAATAGGTATCAGCAAGCTTAAAGATCGCGTTCAGGATCTTATTGAACAGGATTTTGTTACTGAAACAATGACAATCCCTGCATCAAAATATGAAGGAGTAGCGTTTCTCCATCGCGAAGCCAATATTCATGAACAACATTATGAAGGTTCCGATGTGAAGGTTACTTTCAGTATTGCAAAAGATGATCTGATGCGCCTTAAAAATTTACTGGATGTCGATACAGCAGAGACAATAGCATAAATTTCGTTAAATTACGGTTAAAAACATGCTGGCAAATAAAACAATATTAGATTCCGATATTACCCCTGTTAAGGCTTCGGATACAGCGACGGAAGCTATTGAGAAAATGGAGCATCTCAATGTGAGTAAGCTGCCCGTCACCGAACATACTACTCAAAAGCTGATCGGCCAGCTTAGCCTGCAGAGTCTGAGGGAGGCTCCGGATGAAGAAAAGCCGGTTTCTGATTTCAAGTTGGACGAGGCTATCAAAATATTTGAAGGACAGCATATATTTGAAGCTGTGCGGCTGATGTTACAGTATGAATTACATTTGCTGCCTGTCGTTGACGAGGAGTGGACTTTCCTTGGGTTTATTAACAAACAGCAGGTACTGGAGATGCTGTCGCGGATGTTAAATCTTGCAGAATTCGGTTCCGTCATTACTGTTCAGCTGGACCAGAGGGATTTCTCGATTTCTGAAGTGGTGCATTTAATTGAAGTGGAAGGTGCCAAAATCCTGGGGCTGACGGTCGAAACACCCAAAGACGAGGATCAGTCATTTGAAGTATCGATAAAATTGAATTTAAAAGATGTTTCGCGTGTTGCCTCTGCTTTGCGCCGTTACGGCTATACAGTTCTTACGGAATCCAGCAATGAAGCATTTGGAAGGGATCTTGAAACAAAAGCTGATGAACTGATGAAATACATAGATATGTAAATCTATGTATGATCCATGCAGCCTTTCTTGTTTTCAGGGAACAAAAGTGCAAATCCTGGTATATTTAGTTAAAACAAATTGTAATTGGTATATCCCCAGATGGTAACATTTCGAAGTACTCTCAGTCTGTGTTTTCTTCTTCTGCTGAGTTTGGCAATAAATACTTATGGACAAGATGTTCAAAAACCTGCTGAACAACATTACCGGCAGGGAGTTGATCTGTTCCAGCGGGGGCTTTTTGAAGAAGCAAAACGGGAGCTTTCAAAATTTATTCAATCGGAGGAAACCCACAGTCTTCTGGCCTCAGCTGAATTTTACCGGGTACGGGCTTTGGCACAAACCGATTCCGTGAATACAGATCATTACTACGAGTCGTTTATTCGAGAATATCCCGATACTGAATTTTCGTCCGAGCTTTTTTCGGAACTTGCCCAAAAAGCGGAAGATAACGGAGAATACCGGCGGGCAATATCGTATTATCAGCGTTCTATAGATCACGGTTTAACATCTGAAGAGGCCGCCAAAACCTATTACCGGATGGCAGAGGCCGCTGTGTCGGACAGCAGTATTACAGAAGCCCGTACTTATTTCCTGACACTGGCCGATTCCTATCCCCGTACCGAATGGGCACCGAAGGCTCTTTATTCCCGCGGGAGACTTTATTTGAGTGAAAACAAATATGATTCCTCAACCGTGGCTTTTGAGGCATTGAAAGACCGGTATCCTAATAATGAAATGACACGCCGGGTCGGAACAGCGCTGGGAGAATCCTATTATCAACAGGGGAGATATGAGGATGCTATAGAAGCTTTTCGTAATTCGATGCCGCATCTGGATGACGAACTGAGATCGAAGGCGGTATATCTGACGGCCGAAAGCTATAATTACCTGAATAATTTTGATGAAGCATCAAAATTCTACCGGGAATATATCAACCGCACCAAAGGTACAGACAGAGAACGTATAGCACATTACGGCCTCGGCTGGGTATACAATAAACAGGAGATTTATCACTGGGCCGCCGATGAATTTGCCAAAGCCGCTGAGGGGGATGATGAGCTGGCCCGGAAAGCTTTGTATTACAAGGCGGTAAATGAAAAACTGGGGTCCCGTTATTTTGAGGCGATCGAAACCTTCCGCACGTTCGGAGAACGATATATTGAAGGTATGTGGGTTGAAGAAGCGTATTATGAGTGGGCGATTACAGCTTACGAAATGGGTAATTACTCCGAAGCCATTGAAGCACTGCTGCCGTTGGTAAGGAGCGATAGGGAACTTGACTGGGAGGGAGAAGTATTCACCCTGCTGGGAGAGGCGTACTTTGCCAACAATGAATATACCCGGTCTTTACAGGCATTTGAGGCTGCTGAAAAAGTGGGTGAGATAGATCCCGACGTAAAACGTCAGGCGCAGTTCCAGAAGGCCTGGGTACAATACAGCAATCAGGCTTACCGGCAGGCACAACCTGTTTTTGAAAGGCTGCACAAGGAAGCACCGGAGACTGAGATAGGTAAGGAAGCTCTTTTTTGGAGTGCGGATGCCTACTACAATTTTGATCATTTTGGCCCGGCAAGCGCCCAATATGCTGAATTTATACAGAAATATCCCAATCATGAGTTGGTCGGGGCTGCAAATTATGCCCTGGGATGGAGTCATTTTAAAATGGGAAATTATGAGAGTGCTATTAAACCGCTTACTACATTTCTTGAGGAATATGAGGCGCCCTCCATTGAATTATACCCCTATGACACCGATACCAGGTTAAGAATCGGCGATTCCTATTACGCACTGGGAGATTACGATAACGCTATTGCGTATTACGAAAAAGCTATCGGTGCAGAACCCGGCGGAGACTATGCCATGTACCAAATCGCCAACAGCTATTATCGTGATGAGCAGACTTATGAGGCGGTGACTACCTTTCGAAGGTTTCTCAGGATATATCCCTATAGCAGATTGCGGGAGCAGGCTCAATACAACATTTCCTACATCTACTTGAATACAGGAAATTACTCACAGGCTGTTGAAGAGTTTAGAACGGTTATTAACAAATACCCCAATACCAGCTGGGCGGCCCGTTCTCAGTATAATATCGGGGATGCCTATTATAATGCCGGTGATTATGAACAAGCGATCGAAGCGTACCGCGAAGTAATGGAGAAATATCCGAGGAGTGATTTTATTATTGAAGCTGTGAACGGTATACAGTATGCCCAAATGTCGGCCGGAGAGGGCGATTCAAGTTCAGATGTACTGGAAGAATTTCTGGCGGAAAATCCACAGGCTACAACTGCAGACCGCTTGCGTTTCCGGCAGGCTGAGAACATGATGCAGTCGGGTGATTATAACGGGGCAATCGAAGAATTTCGTCAGTATATCCGCATAACAAATAATAATGATTTGCTGCCAGATGCATATTTTAACCTTGCCGATGCTTTTGAACAAACGGGTAAGCTTGATGAAGCTAAAGAGCAATACCAGACCATCGTTAATGATCATCCCGGCTCGGAGCGTGCTGCACCTTCATATGCTGCTTTGGGACGCATTGCCTATGAGCGGGGAAATTACGAAGAATCTTACTCCTATTATGAGCAGATATTGAATTCAAACCGCCTGCAGCTGGAAGCGCTGGTAGGGATGGGGAATGCGCAGCTTGCCATGGGTAATTTGAACCAGGCTGAAGAACAGTTTGAAAAATCTCTGGAACGCAATAACAATCATGACCCATCCAGGGTAGGTCTTGGCAGGATTGAGCTTGAGCGGGAAAATTTTGACGGCGCTGAAGATATATTGAATCTTGTTGCTAAATCAAACACAACGGAAACCGGAGCGGAAGCCCAATACCTGCTGGGTGTCAGCGAGCAGCTTAGCGGTAACTGTAAGGAGGCGATAAAAGTTTTCTCAAATGTTACCATCCTGTATTCCGCTTTCGATACCTGGGTGGCAAAATCTATGCTGGAAAGGGCGAGGTGTCATATCCGGATTGGAAGCAGTGGAGACGCGGTAAGCACTCTGCAGGATATTATAGAAAAATATCCCGATACTCCGGAAGCCCGTGAAGCACAAAAGCTCTTGGATTCCAGATAAATATGGATCAACAAATTAAACCGGCCGATCAACTCAAAGGTTCACTGTTTTTACCGGCGGATAAATCAATTTCGCACCGTTCGGCAATGTTTGCCGCCCTGCACGAAGGTACTTCTACCATTCTTAACTTTTCAGGGGCAGCCGATCCTCACCGTACTCTCGATTGCCTGAGGCAATTGGGTGTCGAAATAGAGGAAAAGGGAAGTAGTACGATTGTTGTTGAAGGGGTCGGAAGGGATGGTTTAAAAACACCGTCGACGGATCTTAATTGCGGTAATTCCGGTACAACAATGCGGCTGCTCAGCGGCATTATCGCCGGCAGCGGAGTTACGGCCCGGCTTACAGGAGATGAATCGCTCTCATCACGTACCATGCGCCGTATTATTGATCCCCTGGAGAAGATGGGAGCTGAAATTGAAGCGAGGGATAATGATTATGCTCCTCTGGAGATCAAACGTACTTCAAAGGTGAATCCGCTGCATTTTCCACTTCCCATTCCAAGCGCACAGCTTAAATCGTGTGTGCTTCTGGCCGGTCTGTTCAGTGAAGGTACCACGACAGTGGTGGAAACGCTGCCCAGTCGTGACCACACAGAAAGACTATTACAACTGCCTGTAGAGAAACGTAACGGTACAACCGTGATCAGTGCAAGCCGCGAGCTGGTTATTCCCAGTCAGACGTACCGGGTGCCGGGCGACTTCTCGGCTGCGGCATTCTGGCTGGTGGCGGGCAGCATTCATCCCCGTGCAAAAATTACTATGAACAGGGTTGGTGTGAATCCCACCCGTAATGCGGCACTGAATGTTCTCAGGAACATGGGAGCGTCACTCAGCCTGAATCACAGGGAAGGGGAAGGACCGGAACCGGGTGCCGATATTACGGTAAGGAGCAGCCGGTTAAAAGCTATAGAGATTGATTCGGATATCGTGCCGAACTGTATTGACGAAATTCCCATACTGGCGATAGCAATGCTTTTTGCCGACGGCGTTTCACGCATCCGGGGAGCGGAAGAATTACGTCATAAAGAAACTGACCGCCTTACGGCAGTGGCCGATTTGCTGCGACTGTCGGGGGCCGATTTTATTGAATTTGACGACGGGTTTGAAATCAAGGGAGATCCCGA
The DNA here is from genome assembly GCA_964590495.1 of uncultured Balneolaceae bacterium. Taxonomy (GTDB): domain Bacteria; phylum Bacteroidota; class Rhodothermia; order Balneolales; family Balneolaceae; genus CAZPWQ01. The sequence continues at coordinate 26,692 of CAZPWQ010000028.1, read as the reverse complement.
ATTTAAGCCTGAACCTGCAGTGTTTAACAGCTATCACGATCACCGGATAGCTATGTCGGCCGCAGTATTATCCATGATGGCTGATAAACCTTCTACTGTTCGTGATGCAGAATGTACTGCTATTTCTTATCCCGCCTTCTGGAATCATGTCACAGACCTGACGAATTGATCAGGTAATCCGCAAATCTGACAATTCCAACCGGCGTTGAGACTAATAATGCCAATACGTCATAAATATCCCCCCGGTAAACGACTTGGCATTGTCATTGCTCATATCTATGTGAATATGAACAAATGGTAAAATCCATGAATGAATTTACAATAGATATTGAAAAACAATTGAGCAGGCTGGGCAAAGATCTGCAGAATTTTGTAGAACGTATCGTGCCTCTTGAAGATAAAGGTAATGATTTCACGCCTGCCTGTGATATCATCGAAAGTGATGATATCTATACGATACTTCTGGATTTGCCCGGACTGTCAAAGAAAGAAATTAATGTAGCTTTGAAAGAACATGTTTTGACAGTAAAAGGAGAACGAGCCGACAGCGTGGATGATACGGATGTATACCGGCGGCAGGAGCGGTCTACGGGTGTTTTTTCCAGATCGTTCGCACTGCCTGAAAATGTAGATACTGCGGAGACAGATGCACGTTTTCAGAATGGTGTACTGAAGATCACCATGCCGAAGTCGGATGTTATCAAAGATTCACAATCAATCCCTGTCAAGTAACAGAAGCGGGGAAAGAATTTTTTTCCAAAAGAATTAAAACAGTAAACTAAAAATAAGAATAACATTATGGGTAAGATAATAGGAATTGATTTAGGTACGACCAACTCCTGCGTTGCCGTTATGGAGGGAAATGAGCCTGTAGTCATACAAAACTCCGAAGGCGGTAGAACAACCCCTTCTGTTGTGGCTTTCTCAAAAGACGGTGAGCGCCTGGTTGGTGCACCTGCAAAGCGGCAGGCAATTACGAATCCGGAGAAAACGGTTTCCTCTATAAAACGATTTATGGGGCGTTTCTTTGATGAAGTCAAGGAAGAGTCGAAGCAGGTATCGTATAAGGTCGTCAAAGGAGATGATGATACTGCACGGGTTCAGATTGAAGACCGTAAATATGCACCACAGGAAATTTCAGCAATGGTGCTGCAAAAGATGAAGCAGACTGCCGAAGAGTATCTCGGAGAAAAAGTAACCGATGCTGTTATTACCGTTCCCGCTTATTTTAACGATGCACAGCGTAAAGCTACGCAGGAAGCGGGTGAAATTGCCGGATTTAATGTAAAACGAATTATTAACGAACCGACTGCAGCCTCATTGGCTTACGGGCTGGATAAAAAAGACCAGGACCAGACGATTGTAGTTTATGACCTCGGCGGCGGTACATTCGATGTTTCCGTCCTTGAGCTGGGTGATGGTGTTTTTGAAGTTAAATCTACCTTTGGTGATACTCACCTCGGCGGCGATGATTTTGACGAGCGCCTGATTAACTATCTTGCCGATGAATTCAAAAAGGATGAAGGCATCGATCTGCGCAAAGATCCGATGGCCCGTCAACGGCTTAAAGATGCAGCCGAGAAAGCGAAGATTGAACTTTCCAGTTCGCAAAAAACCAATGTAAACCTGCCGTTTATTACGGCTACTGATTCAGGACCGAAGCACCTGAATATCGATATCAGTCGCTCAAAATTTGAAAAACTGATTGATGACCTGGTTCAGAAGACGGTCGGCCCGTGCAAGAAGGCATTGGATGATGCCGGATTGACTAAAAATGAGATTGACCAGGTAATCCTGGTGGGTGGTTCAACCCGCGTTCCCAAGATCCAGGAAGTTGTGAAGGATTTCTTCGGAAAAGAACCGAGCAAGGGAGTAAATCCCGATGAAGTTGTAGCTGTAGGTGCTGCCATTCAGGGTGGTGTAATGTCCGGCGATGTTGACGATGTAGTTCTGCTCGACGTAACGCCGCTGACACTGGGTATTGAAACACTCGGTGGTGTTATGACGCCGCTTATTGAATCGAATACCACTATTCCTACCAGCAAGAAAGAGACATTCTCTACAGCTGCGGATAATCAAACCAGCGTGGAAATCCATATTCTGCAGGGCGAACGCGCCAAAGCACAGGACTGCCGAACACTTGGTCGGTTCCATCTCGACGGTATTCCGCCGGCTCCGCGTGGCGTACCTCAGATCGAAGTTACTTTCGATATTGATGCCAACGGCGTTCTGAATGTCAGTGCCAAAGATAAAGGCACAGGCAAAGAGCAGAGTATCCGTATCGAGTCTTCTTCCGGACTTTCCGAGGAAGAGATCGAGAAGATGAAAAAAGCCGCCGAAGAGCATGCTGAAGAGGACGAGCAAATTAGAGAACGCGCTGAAAAACTTAATAAAGCAGACAGCCTTGTATTCTCTACACGGAAGCAGATTAAAGAGCACGAAGATAAAATTTCGGATGCGAATAAAGAAAAAATCAAAGCTGCGCTCGAAAAACTCGAGAAGCTTCATGGTGAAGAGAAAATTGATGAACTCGATGATGCCATGGAAGAGTTAAACAATGCATGGGCAGAAGCTTCGCAGGAAATTTATCAGTCTGCACAGCAGGAAGCTCAGAAACAGCAAGCCGGAGGAGCTGCCCCCAACGGAGAACAAGCGCCGGGCGAAGGATCTGAAGCATCCGGTGCCGGCGGGGAAGAAGACGATGCTGTAGATGCCGATTTTGAAGTCGTCGACGACGAGGATAAAAAATCATAAAACAGCAGACTTAAACCGTAATAATGTAAGCCCCCTGTCAAAAGACGGGGGGCTTTTTTTATAGCTGTGCCTCTCAAAAGCATAGTAGCTAATATTGCATCCAGCCAAATTTCTTGGTGAGAAATGCAGGCTAAGCCTCCCATATCTAGAGTGTGATTTTTTAATCTTAAATTGCTAAAAGTAATCCAAACTAATATAATAGGTAGAACAAAACTCAAATTTTGGTAAGTCGCGAGACTCTTAGGTTCCTTATAATTTAATGCACTAAGAAAAACTTGGACTTTCATAATCCTTCGAATACAGTTTGGAGAATATAGATCTCTTATAGTAGTAATAGTGTTACGCCTCAGGATCACACTTCAATTTTAAGCTTTAAATTATAATTTGATGGCAAAAGTATATTATGACGAAGATGCGGATATATCTGTTTTGGATGAGAAGAGTATCGGTATAATTGGGTATGGCAATCAAGGAAGGGCTCAAGCATTAAATATACGGGATTCTGGTATATCAAATATTGTTATAGGAACGGCCAGAGATGAAACTTTTACACAGGCTCAAAAAGATAAATTCAAAGTGGATGATATACCTGAAGTTGCTATCGCATCTGATATACTATTTTTATTAATTCCCGACGAGATCATGCCCCAGGTTTACCGCGAAGAGATAGAACCTCATCTCGAACCCGGTAATGTTTTGAATTTTGCATCAGGCTACAATATTACGTTTAATCATATCGTACCCCCCGACAAAGTTGATACTATCATGGTTGCCCCCCGTATGCTTGGAGATGGTGTTCGCCATAATTATCTGAATGGAGAAGGTTATCCGGCATTTTTAGCAGTAGAAAAGGATGCTACAGGAAAGGCTTTGCAAACTGCACTTGCTCTTGCAAAAGCAATGGGAGCTACAAAAATGGGATCTATTGTAGTAACGTTTAAAGACGAGACTATGCTCGACCTTATCGCAGAGCAGGCCATCTGGCCGATGATAATATCAATATTGGTTGAATCATTTCATTTTGAAGTGGAAAAAGGCCTTCCACCTGAAGCTTCGTTAGTTGAGTTGTATATGTCAAAAGAGCCTGCCTATATGTTTGAAAAGATGGCTGAAGACGGGCTCTTCAAACAATTCCCCTATCATTCTCATACAAGTCAATATGGTCAATTATCACGCATAGAATCGCTAAATAAATCCTTTATTCGAAACACTCTCGAAGAGGCTTATACGTATATAGAAAATGGAAAATTTGCTAGTGAATGGAAAAAAGAACAGGAGGAAGGTTTGCCAGAATTAAAAAGACTTCTGGATCAGGCATATGATTCGGCTATAACCAAAATGGAAGAGAAGATTAAAAACAAATGATACGTGCATTGTTACTCAGCTTGTCCTTGTAAGTGAATTAAATGGCATATTCATATCGCAACTGGATAATTTCTTTATGATATCTCCTCCACTTTTAATTACCAATCTCATAATAGCTGTTGCTATTATCCTGGTGGCAATCATTGTATTTCGGTGGAGCCCGGTTGTTGCCCTTATTTGTGGAAGTATTTATATGGGATTGGCTTCCGGACTGGGTCTAATCGAAACTGTTAATCAGATAACGGAAGGTTTTGGAGATCTTATGGCAGCCGTTGGTTTGTCCATCGGATTCGGCGTAATTATTGGCCAGTTAATATATGATAGCGGTGGTGCCAGGTCGATAGCTCTGAAAATGGTAGATATGTTCCCGGGCGAACTGGTATTTTATGGGATTGGCTTGACCGCATTTTTATTTTCTATACCAGTTTTTTTCGATGTAACATTCGTCATTTTGGTTCCATTGGCACTTGCCCTTGTCAAAGAGATCGAGAAGCCGTTACCCTATGCTATAGTTGCTATCGTTATTGGTGCAGCGGCGGCTCATACTCTCGTTCCTCCCACACCTAATCCACTAGCTGCTGCGGATATTCTCGAATTCGATCTCGGCATCATGATAATTGCAGGGCTATTGGTTGGTATTTTTGCGGTTTTTCTTGCAATAAGGATCCTTTTTTATTTCTTCGATCTTGGATTTTGGAATGAAGAGAAAGATCAGATGAAAGAACCTTTGGAAGTTACCGAGGAATATCCCCCGAATGCCCCTGGAGCTGCAATGGCCATTGCCCCTATTATTACACCAATATTACTGATCCTAAGTGGTACCGTGTACCAAATGTTTACCGACCAGGTCCCTGGGATTATTCAGCTTTTAAGCCATAAGGTGATCGCCATGCTTGTTGGGGCTATACTGGCATATATAATTGTGGCGCGCTGTATGAAAGATAAAGAAATGACTGAATCCGTTCAAAAGGCGATGGGTTCGGCAGGCCTGGTGTTACTTATCACAGGAGCTGGAGGAGCTTTTGGAGCAGTCATAGAGAGTACTGATATTGGTGTAATACTTGCTGATGGTATAAGCAGTTTTTCTAATTCAGCTCTTTGGGCCATACTGATTACCTATGGTATAGCTTTAATATTCCGTATTTCTCAAGGGTCGGGTACCGTTGCATCAATCACCACCCTGAACATTATGGCAGGTGCAAGTTTGGCTGTCTCTGTAGGACTCCATCCATTATGGATCGCACTAGCCGCCTTATCAGGAGGTATGAGTATCGGACATATTAATGATAGCGGATTTTGGGTAACAGTAGAACTCAGTGGTTTTTCAGTAACAGGCGGATTAAAAGTTTACACAGTTGGAGAATTTATAATTTCATTGATCGTACTAACCTTTGCGGTTTTAGGTGGGATGATTTTACCCACATTTTAGAGATGAAATGAAATTTGTGAGAAATCGGGGTTAGGTGTGCTGATGTTAAACCCTTATATTTGAGTGAAATTCAGAAAACATGAAGTGGTGAACAGTAACACTTTAACAACCGATTTTCTTATTATTGGCAGCGGTGCCGCCGGCCTTAATGCTGCTTTATACGCGAAGCAATTTGGTGAAGTAACATTAATTACGAAATCCAGCCTTGAAATCAGCAGCAGTTACTGGGCACAGGGGGGGATTGCGGCGGTGTTGAATACCGAGGACAGTTATCAAAGTCACCGGCAGGATACCCTTGACGCCGGCCGCGGTTTATGCAATTCAGAAGCGGTGGATATTCTTGTGGAGGAAGGAGCACAGCTTGTGAAGGAATTGATTGACCAGGGTATGTCCTTTGACTGTAAAAATGGCAGCCTCCAACTTGGTCTGGAAGGTGGACACTCGCACCGTCGCGTACTTCATGCTAATGGTGCGGCAACGGGGAAAGTGCTGGTCGAATTTCTCGCACAACGGGTTGTTTCTGAACCCAATATCCGGATTATCGAACATGCTTTTGCCTATGAGCTTGGTACTGATGGTGGCAGATGTTTTGGAGCCGATGCTTATCTTTATAAAGAAGACCGGCTGTTGTCGATACGAAGTCCGGTCACGATATTGGCAACCGGAGGTTATTCGGGACTGTATCAGCGGAGTACCAATCCCCATACATCGACCGGCGACGGTCTCTGGCTGGGATATAATGCCGGTGCTGTGTTACAGGATCTCGAAATGATTCAGTTTCATCCGACGGCTTTTTATAACGAAGACGGTTCTACATTTTTAATCAGTGAAGCGATAAGAGGTGAAGGTGCCCGCCTGTACAATGAAAAAGGCGAACGTTTTTTGAAGGATCATCCTCAACAGGAATTGGCACCGCGTGACACCGTATCACAGGCAATTTTCGAACAGATCCAACAGCAGGATGCTGATTTTGTATACCTGGATCTGCGTCATCTTGATTCTAAAAATCTGCGGGATCTTTTCCCCGGCCTGATACATCGAATTGAAGAACAGGGTATTGATATAAATACTGATCTTATTCCCATCGCTCCGGCTGCTCACTATTGTATCGGAGGCGTTGCCACGGACCTTGATGCACAGACATCGCTCAGCGGATTGTATGCCTGTGGAGAAGTAGCTGCCACAGGGGTTCACGGTGCCAACCGGCTGGCCAGCAACTCACTGCTTGAATGTTTGGTTTTTAGCAAGAGGGCCGTTGGTCACGCGGCGATGAATAGGGAGTCGCTTATTCCAGGCGGACCCTCCAATAGGTTTAGTATAAAATGGGATGGGAAAGCTGCATTTGTTCAGCTTCAGGGAGAGGTTTCGGAAATATTAAGCCGGCATGTCGGAATTCAGCGTAATAAAAAAGGGTTGAATAAGGCTTTAAAAGAAATAATGACTTTGCGAAAAAATGTATCTGATAGTCAAAACGAATATTTTGCTCTCCGTTGCCGGGGAATGTTGGTTATAGCCGAACTTATCATAAATTCTGCTATGCAACGTGAAGAGAGTCGCGGAGTTCATATGCGAAGCGACTTTCCTGAACCGGATGTACAAAATGATCGTACTTCTTTTATGAATGAAAACCGGCCGGTTGCTGTATCATAGTTTGGATATGATTGAATCTGATAAAATATTGGCAGATAAAGGCGTTGACGAATTAATTACCAGGGCATTGGAAGAGGATATCCAAACCGGTGATGTAACTACAAATGCTATTATCGACAGCATAACAGAAGGCCGGGCTGAATGGAAAGCCAAAGATAACGGGATCATAGCAGGGCTGGAACTGGCAGAAGCGGTGTTCAAAAGACTAGATATAGAGTTGTCCTGGGAAGCAAAATTCTCTGATGGCAATAAAATAGCAGATGGGGATGTTATTGTAAAAATGAAAGGGAAAACCCGGGCTCTTTTGACAGCAGAACGAACGGCATTAAATTTTGTGCAGAGAATGTCAGGCATCGCTACGGAAACAAATAGATATGTAACGCTGCTGGAGGATTTTGGAGCCCATATCCTGGATACCAGGAAGACAGTACCTGGCCTCCGTCTTTTGGATAAATACGCTGTAAAAATGGGAGGCGGAGAAAATCACCGTATGGGCCTTTATGATCTGGCAATGATCAAAGACAATCACATAATTTCCGCCGGAAGTATTGCCAATGCCGTGGAGCGGGTACGACAGGCACAACCGGCTTTAAAAATAGAAGTAGAAACTAAAAATCTTGAAGAAGTAAAAGAGGCATTGGCTGCCGATGCTGACATAATCATGCTGGATAATATGGATCCGTCGCTGATGAGCCGGGCTGTGGAAGTTGTTAATGATAAAGCATTAACCGAAGCATCCGGCAACATCACGCTGGAGAATATCCGCACAGTCGCGGAGGCCGGTGTGGATTTTATTTCAGTCGGGGCGCTGACTCACTCAGTAAAAGCTTTTGATATAAGTCAGATTATTATATCAAATTAAATTCAGGAAAAATCAAAAGTTCAAGGAAAATTTCATAACAATGAATAACGAGCAGTTAACAGCAGAGATAAACGAACTTAAAGAAAAGAAAAATGCGGTTATCCTGGCTCATAATTACCAGGTTCCCGACGTACAGGATATCGCCGATTACGTAGGCGATTCGCTCGGGCTCTCACACAAAGCAGCTGAAACAGATGCGGACATTATCGTATTTTGCGGCGTTCACTTTATGGCGGAGACGGCTTCTATTATATCTCCGGATAAAACGGTGCTTATACCGGATCTTGGTGCCGGATGCTCTCTGGCAGACAGCATTACAGCCGAACAGCTTCGCGAATGGAAGGCGCAGCACCCCGATGCCATAGTTGTCACTTATATTAATACAACAGCAGCCGTTAAGGCGGAGTGTGATTATTGCTGCACTTCCTCAAATGCTGTTGATGTGGTTAAATCGATTCCAGAAGACAAGGAAATACTGTTTCTGCCGGACAAGTTTCTCGGTGCTTATGTGGAAATGGTTACCGGAAGAGAATTGAACATCTGGCAGGGAGCATGTCACGTACACGAAAAAATCGGAGAACTGAACCTGAATGAAAAGCAGAAAGAATATCCTGATGCTGAGGTTTTGATCCATCCCGAATGCGGATGCTCAACTTCCTGCATGATGAAGTCGGCGATGTACTTTGATTGCGAGGACGGTCATATTCATTCGACCAGCGGAATGCTTAATCGTGCCAGCGAATCCGAGGCAAAAGAGTTTGTTGTGGCTACAGAAACAGGAATTTTGCATCGTATGCGCAAGGAAAATCCCGGTAAGCAGTTCCATGCGGCCAATGAAAATGCGGTCTGTGAATATATGAAGATGATTACGCTCGACAAGTTATATGATTCTTTAAAATTTGACCGCTTTGAAGTTAAAGTGCCGGAAGATCTGGCTGAAAAGGCATTGCTTCCTATTAACCGGATGTTAAGCATTGCATGATAATTCATGATTATCCTTGGAATAGAATCCTCATGTGACGAAACAGCTGCAGCTGTTTACAGTGAGGAGGGGCTGAAATCAAATACAATCGCCTCTCAATCTGTTCACGGACAGTACGGAGGGGTAGTGCCCGAACTCGCCTCGCGAGCCCATCACAAGACAATCTGGGCGACCGTACAGCAGGCACTGGATGAAGCCGGAGCCGGACTGAAGGATATTGATGCTGTTGCCGTAACACAGGGGCCCGGACTTCTGGGGTCGCTGTTGGTAGGCTTGTGCTTTTCAAAAGGACTCTCTCTTTCCCGGGATATTCCTCTGATCGGTGTAAACCATATGGATGCGCATATCTATGCCAACTTTATCGAACACCGTCCCGGCTATCCATTTGTTGCTTTGACGGTTTCCGGAGGACATACACAGCTGGTACTGGTAAAAGATGTTTTCGATCATGAGATATTGGGAGAAACCAGGGATGATGCGGCCGGTGAAGCGTTTGATAAAATCGGAAAGATTATGGGGCTTCCGTACCCTGCCGGACCCGTTATTGACCGGCTGGCACAGAGTGGAGATCCCGGGTTTCATGATTTTCCGCAGGGATTACTACAGGAAAAGTTTGAATTTAGTTTTTCAGGGCTCAAAACATCTGTGATGTATTATTTGGAGGATCAGGAAAACCGGGAGGAGTTTCTCGAGCGCCACATAAACGACATTTGCGCCAGTGTTTCAGAGGCAATCACAGAGGTGTTGATAAAAAAGCTTAAAAATGCGGTTGAATATACGGATGTTGATACCATACTGCTGGCGGGTGGAGTTTCCGCAAATTCGATGCTGCGCAAAAAAGCCAAAACGCTAGCTGAAGAAACAGGTTGCTCGCTGTACATTCCGAAATTGAGCTACTGTACCGATAATGCCGCGATGATAGCTGTAACGGGTTATATGATGGCGAAACGAAATATGTACGCCGATATGAATCTGAAGCCTTACGCCAATTTTAAATCTGTAATACGTGATGCGTAATGCGTAATACGTGAAGCAGGGACAGTGCTTCGACCGGATTATGGGTTTGTTCCCTGGCCATGAAGTTATCCTTGGGGGAAGATGCCTTCGGCTAAGTCGGTCGAATGGAATAATCAAACGATAAGTAAAAAGCAAGAAGCAACACTTCCAGCGTTTAGCATCTTACGTCTTAGGAATTACGCGTTACGAATTACGTATTACGCATTACGTTTTTCGATGCTTCAACTGCCAGCCTGTCTACACGATTATTGCGTTCGTTATCTGCGTGGCCCTTCACCTTGATCCATTCCACATCATGGGGTTTCATCACCTGCAGCATTTTTTTCCACAGATCCTGGTTTTCCACCGGCTTTTTATTGGATTTTTTCCAGCCTCTTTTGATCCAATTGTCGATCCAGCCTTTCCTGAACGTATTGATAATAAGAGCACTGTCGCTGTGAACCTTCACTTTGCAGGGTTGATTGATCGCTTTCAGCCCTTCTATGATGGCACGCATCTCCATGCGGTTGTTTGTAGTCTGTGGATCGCCGCCGCTGAGTTCTTTCTCTCTTTTATTCCATTGGAGCAGGGCCGCCCATCCACCGGGACCGGGATTGCCGCTGCAGGCGCCATCGGTGTATACGATAACAGTTTTTTTCCCTTTTTCAGACATCTTGTTCAACAAGTGATGATAATTTCAGCTTAAATTCTTTTGCTTTTTGTGATACCGCTTCCAGCCAGTCAGGAGAATCTTTTCCGGCATAAATGACACTTCTGCTCGAATTGACCAGGGGCAGGCCCATGTGTTCGTGCAGTGTATCCCGCAGTTCTGCCACAGATCCCCCTTGTTTGCCGATACCCGGTATCAGCAGAGTGGCTTTTCTATACTGCTGAATTACCGGTTTAATTTCGTCAGTCTTGGTTGCACCGACTACCATTCCGATATCTGTTGTACTTGTTTCCTGTTTTTCACGGAGCCGGCCGGCAATATATGCTGCCATTGTGTTGAATTCCGCCACCGGTTTTGTAAGTATATCGGCAGAGCCGGGATTTGAAGTCAGCGTAAGTACAAAGATACCTTTATTTTCATAGTTGAGAAAGGGGGTTAACGTCTCGAATCCCATCAGTGGATTCAAAGTCACAGCATCTACATCGAGAGTCTCAAAGAATGCTTTGGCGTAATGTTCGGAAGTGGAGCTGATATCACCGCGCTTGGCGTCGGCGATAATTATTTTTTCTTTAGGGATATAATCCAGCACTTCCTCCAAAACGTCCCAGCCGTCGGCGCCCAGTGCTTCAAAAAAACCGAGATTGGGTTTAAAAGCAGCACAGTGTTCCGCGGTTGCGTCTATCACGCTCTTCAGGAAAAAAGAGACGGTCTCAGGTTTGTTGTCAAAACGTTCGACAACCGGGGCTGGAATAAGATCCAGGTTGGGATCGAGTCCCACACAGAGACAGGAGCCGGTGGCCTTTATAGCGGTGTTTAATTTTTCAGTAAATTTCATATCAGTTATTAAGTTTCAGCAGAAGATAATGACTGCCTGATATGAATCGAAATTATTCAGCATAAAAAAGTTTGCAATAACCGGGCAATTTTGCTTCATTCGTTGCGTACACAAAAAATATATGAAGTGATACAATATAAGATACATGAATTGGTTTGAAAGATGGTTTGATAGTCCCCTTTATGAGAAATTGTATGCTGACAGGGATGAAGAAGAAGCCGCCCGGCTGGTTCAGCTTCTGGAAGATATTCTTTCACTTGAGAAATGTTCAAAGATTTTAGATCTGGGATGTGGCCGTGGCCGTCATTCAATCAAATTGAACCGGAAGGGATATCATGTCACAGGAATCGATCTTTCTGAACAAGCTATTGCAACAGCCCGTGAGAAAAAAGTAACATTGGATCTCAAAAATATCCGGTTTGAAGTACGTGATATGCGAAACCCCCTGCCGGAGAAATTTGATGCTATAGTGAACCTGTTTACCACGTTTGGTTATTTCAAAACGGACGAGGAAAATGCCGGTGTATTGAAAAGCGTAAAAAAAATGCTCGAGCCGCAGGGAATTTTTGTATTGGACTACCTGAATGCACGGAAGGTTAAAACCGATTACCAATCATATGATGAAGGGAATTTTCAAGATATTCACTATGAAATAAGACGTTATATCAGCAATAATTCTATTATTAAAGAGATCGAATTTTCGGGAGACAGAATCGATGGAAAGAAAGAGTACTCCGAACGGGTTAAACTCTATGATTTATCCTGGTTTGAAAAGGAGATGGCTAAGCATGAAATGCATATTGACCATATTTATGGTGATTACAAAGGCAATGATTTTGATCCCGACACCAGTCCGCGGATGTTGATTATCAGTAAGCGTTCGGCATGAATTCTCTTTATATCCTCTAATTCGGCTTTCCTAAAGTTATACCTACGGTGAAGGATCTTACTTGCATGGCACCTGCCCAGAAAAGAATTCCCTGCCCCGCCAAGGAGATTCTTCGGCGGCGGGCCGGAAAACCCCCGGCCCTTGCTCAGAATGACAACGAAAGATGATGAATATATAAAAAAGCCCTACTTACTATTCCAGCTGCTATCACCTTCGTCTAAAACTACCACAAATTGTCATCCTGAGACACAAAAGTGTAACCCGGGGCTACTGATTATCCAGTCGAAGGATCTCGGGGAATCGAGCTAATGACCGGAAAAAATCTCTTAGTCCCTCCCTGAATCACGAAGGCTGTTGACTGACACAATCGCCCGCGCATAATTGAACACTCGGAAGATTCAGAACATCAACCTTGGGAATATCAGCGCCGAATGCATTCTCAATGACCTTTATAAATTCATTAGCCAATATTGCACTGCCGCGGGGATTGGGATGTATCCCATCGGTAGAAAAAATGCCGTTCGGGCTGAAGTCCGGTTGAAGCAGTGTGCCTTCTATTCTGATTCCCGTTTCTCCGTCAAATCCCAGAAGATCAGCAAAAGCTCCGATATCATCATTGGGATTGCCGGGAAAACCCGCATTGATGTCGAACAGGGCTAGTCTGCTGCTGTTCTGGGCAACCGTTGTGGCTATAATCGTATTAAATGCGGTTGTTCTGCTTTGGATTTCACTTTGTTCCTGGAGCGTCAGGTAATAGGCATCGCCGAAAGCAGTTGAACCGGAATTATATCCCAAAGGTATAATAACACCTATAGTAGATGGATTCCCATCTTCGGAATCATCGTCAAACTCTGTTCCGATAACAGCTCCGGCAGACATTGTTACCAGTTCCGGATTACCGTCAACCTCGATCAGGGGCCGGGATTGCTCGTAAGGTACCAAAGCGGCTCTTTGTTGAGCATTGATCGCACCTGCCATCTCAAGCTGGTCAAATTCATCCTCTAAATCGTCCAGTTCAGGATCATTCACCAGAATTGGATTTGCTCCTTCCTGATAGTTGATTTTCCGCGCATTCATTTCCTCCTGTGTATGATTGGGGAAGTTAGCTGCGACAGCATCAAAAGCATTATTAACCGGCTCAAAACTTTGGTTGAGTTGAGCTGCTTCTTCTGCACTCAGTTCAATGGCATCATAGGATATTGCCCGGAAGAACGGAACTGTAGTTACAGGTGGAATGGTTCCCACCACGCCATTGGCACTGGTATTGTCCAAAATCTGATCGACGACAGCGTTAAACTGATTATCAAAATCTTGTTCGGAGGTAAGTAAAGCCGGGCTCGATGCACCCGAAATGGCATAGCCCAAAACATCATTGTTTCCAATCCACAAAGTGAAAAATGACGGTTGTGCAGAGATGACATCCCCTAAAATCGTTGAAGTTCCCGGAGATGATGCAAATCGTGCATAGAAGGGATTAAAAGCAGGGTCGGACTGGGGTCCACCTGTTGCGGGAGTTAACAGCTGCCCGACAACAATTCCCGGCACCCCGAAATTATTGAGGCTACCGGTGTCGCCACCATATGCCTCTATGGGATCTCCGCCTACAGTAGGAGAGGGACCCGGGATACTGGTGTCAAGTTTGAATCTGCCCAGGACAGTACCATTTTGCGGGTTATCTGCAGAAGTATTAAAACCCCGTTCAGAATTGATGTCGGGCTGGTTAAAAGTTTCGGGTGCGCCTGCAAATTCCAACTGTTGTGCCAGCAGTGCGGGAAACGAATTTTGCTGCCCCAGGTTATATAGAGCGGCATCCATAAAGCCGGCTGTCAATGAATTCCCGATGGCCACATAGTTGCTGAAATCGGCTGAACCCGGATCACCGGAAACAGGTTCGGGAGGTGCATTATTTTCCAGTCGTTCATCGACGAGTGAATCGAAACTGCCTTCACACGAGATAACAAAGAAGACAGCAAATAGAAACAGAAAGGGTAATTTCATTATGGTTTTCATGGTATCTTTATTTAATTCATAAATTGATCAAATGTAAAGGAGATCAGGTAGATACCTCCCACACGCGGATTGCCAAATGATGTAGTGTAATAGTTGTTGAGAACGTTGCTTCCGCTCAGTTTAACTGTGGTGCTGAGCGAGGGAACTCTGTAGCTTATTTGTGCATCCAGTGTGCCATAGGAATCTATAATACCTTCCCCGAAAGCCGATTCCCAAAGGAAGGCATCCTGCCAGCGATAGACAATATTGAAGCCAAGGTTATTTGTCAGCTTGCGATTTTTCAACTGTATATTATATCGCCATTCAGGCGTGTTATAGCTGGCACGGAACCCCTGGTCGATCAAATCCTGCTGGGATATCAAATTGTTGTAGGCAATGTTTCCCCCGATGGAATAACCCATGCCAAGGATATATTCCGCTTCAGCGGCAAATCCGTTAGATTCGACCGTGCCCTCTGCATTAATGTCAAAGCCATAGCGCTGCAGGCGCCCTCCTGTTACTGAATTGTTTATGATGGCATCTTTTCCGGAATCCGAATCCGGATCAAAAGAGGGAACCGGGTCGAAGCCGTCCCGGGTATTGGTATCTGTAAGATCGACAGCTTGTGTAAAGTCTATTTCGGCATTGAAGTCTTCATAAGCACTGTAATAATAATACAGATCGATGAAGAGCCGCTCTCCGATTAATGACTTATAACCGATTTCAAAGGTGCTTGCAATCTCTGCTTTAAATTTATTAATCTCAACGGGCTCCAATAGCTCCCTGGCCGCGGCCAGACTTTGACCCGCATTCACCGCCTCGCGGGCTTCCTGCACACTCTCGGTTCGATATACTGTGTTGGTTTTAAAATTGTATCTGTCTACAAGTACCGGATTGCTTCCGACCAGTCGCCGTGTTACGACATCCAGATCAATAAATTGAGTTTGCGTGTCAGGAATCCTGAATCCTCTCTGAAAAGAACCTCTTATGTTATGATTGTCAGCAACTTCAAAAACGGCTGAAAAACGCGGTGATAGCTGTCCGTCAAAGTATTCATTCTTATCGTATCGAAGGGAACTTTGCAGATCGACCTGATCGTCGATAAAGGCTCGTGATGCCTGTACATACGCTCCGAACTCATTGATATCAAACTCCTCACCATTATCTTTCAGTGCAAAGAGTGTTCCCCCGGAGTCGAGGTCGTACCGCCGGACATTAGCACCTGCAATAATCTCTACTGTAGAGGGGTCTATAATATCCGAAAAGTTGTACTTGGTTTCTGCATGCCATAGTCCGGTTTTATCCAGGAATTGAGCTCCGCCTTCCGATATCGGTGTATTTCTGAATTGTTCGAATAAACTGTTGAATTCATTTGTTCCGGGTTTTGCCTGGGTCTGATTGGCTGCCTGTCGTGCTGCATCATGCGCTTCATTCACGGTAGCACCCTGTGTTCTTGTATTTGCAAAAGTCTGAAAATAGGCCGGGACGAATGTTTCCAGGTTAATGAGGGTAGCAACGGTATTTGCGGCATAAGTATCACCGGCATCTTCCTGCGTGGTATATGCCCGGACAAAGAAATTGGGATTTTTTAATTCAAATTTAGCAGTCCAGATGTTAAAATCATCAAGGATAAACCTGTCGTTTGCAGTATAAACACTGCTTCCCGCGCCCCAGTTGAACTGACCCAAAAGTTCATATTCGTCAGTCACACGATAATGAAGTGCTCCCCCGAGTTTCAGGCTTTCCGAGGTATTATTAACAAATGAAGCCTCGGTAAATCCGTCAGGAGTAAAGGCCCCTGCTTCTCCGTCAGGAAGCAAGCCGCGAATAGCGGCGACATTCTGGTTGCCTGCCGCAATTTGTGCATCAGCAATTTGACCGATAGTCAGAAGTTGATTGCCGTAAACATTTACCCCGTTATACACGCGGTTATCTCCCCGTGATGTGGCTCCTCTTTCTACTGCACCGAATGTCGCAGGACCCTGGTCGCGGGTATCCTGGGCAACGAAATCGGAAGCATTCAGATAGGAAAAGTTAAATTTATAGGCAAACTTATTGTTCACAACGTTGGCATAACGTAATCCGTAATCCTGGTATACCGAGGGATCCTCTACATTTGAATCTATATGATTTAATCCCGTCTTAACCTGTGCCGACAGCCCCTGGTACTCGAATGGACTTTTACTTTGCAGAAGCAGGATACCGTTTAAGGCATTGGGCCCGTATAGTGCGGAGGCCACGCCGGGAATCAGTTCAGCACTTTCCAGATCGAGTTCCGGAATTCCGACAACGTTCCCGACCGGGAAGTTTAATCCCGGAGCCTGATTGTCAACCCCATCAATAAGCTGAACAAATCTTGTGTTGCCATTGGAATTGAACCCACGCGTATTCACCGAGTTGAATGTAATACTCTGAGTGCTGAAATCGACTCCTTTTAAATGGGCCAGTGACTCATAAAAACTCGGGGAGGCACTTTGTTGAATTGCAATAGCATCCATTTTTTCAATAGAGACGGGGGATTTTAGGATATTTTCTTCAACCCGTGAGGCTGACACTACCACCTCGGAACCTATAATAGGTGCTTCCGTGAGAACAATCTCTAAATTATTTACAGGACTTTCTGTAATTTCTATTTCTCTTGAAGTAAAGCCTACCATACTAAAGACAAGAGTGAGTGGTGGATCCTGCCGTACAGTGAGTGAAAACCTGCCATCGGTACCGGTAGAGGTACCGGCAACCTTTCCTTTTACACTAACATTTGCACCCGCAAGCGGCAAACCGTCATCCGCAGTAACCACGATTCCCGAGATCTGTGTTTCTGCTTTATCTCCGAGATCAGGGTAAGCATTACTATTGTTTATCCAAGCCAACGATAAAAAAGTTAGCAGGAAAAGAGAGAATAACTTTTTTGAATTATTCATATAGGTAATGATTTGTTGGAGATTTCAGTACAAGAATTTATTCTTTCATGGCCGGAAAAGATTTCTGAAGTACAGAACCTGCTATGGTGATTGAGGTTGCGAGTTCTATGTACATTGATTGGCAATTTCTTCAATATTTAATAGCAGTATCTGGTCCTTTTTTTATAAAATCAGATCTCCCATTGTGTACTTAACAATGTTAAGTACAAAGTCCTGAAAAAGCTAGTATATATTTATTTTTTGACAAATACGTCTGAGTCAAGACCCCGGCTTTTTCACTGAGAAAGAGGAACTCTGTGACTTTTGCCCTGGCCATTCCTTCAGGGGGTATTTTTCCACCGCTTGCGTCTCGCGTCTTACTTTTACAACACCGTTTCCGGGAATACTTCTTCCGCACCATGAGGCGGGTTGTCAAGCGTCCAGGTTTCAAAATAAAAATGGCGCTCTGACTTCATACGCTTGTTATTAATACTGAAAAAACGGAATTCATCATCAACCAGACGCTGGAGGGGATAAAATAAACTGGTGTAAATATTTCTAAGGGAAAACAGGTGCAGATCGTATCCGTCATGAGCCTGTTCCTTATAAAGAACAAATGCACCTGTTTTTAGTATTTCTCTCAATTCGTCTTTTCTGTGGCCGACATTGGATTCCCGGTCTATAGCAAGTTCTGCAATCCCGGAAGGTTTTTTCTCTGCATCATCAATCACAAAAGCCTGACCTGTTTTAATTTCAGGTAGAGCTTCTGATAGTGTTTTAAATTTTTTATCGGTTGAGAAGATAGTCCTGTCACTAAATACTTCATCCAGTTTTTTTAAAATTTGATCATGTTTTTGAAGGATATTTATGCCAAATTTATTTGGGTTCAGCCGGGTGCCTGTGATATAGAATTTTGAATAGGTAGGGGTGGGTTTCATAAAATCCTCAAGTGTAGCCTCGACTTCCTCTTTAGTTTTATTGGCATTACGTTTTGCCAGCTTGTCAAGGCGCATATCGTGCTCGAAAAACAGCTTGAAAATATCCATATAACATTACCTTAATTTGTATTTCCTGAGTGGGTTGGACCAGTACTACACCTAATAGTGTCATCCTGAGTTTATCTCGGGATCTGTAGCTTGATATAAATTAAATGCTTTTGCAGAATTTCCTCCTACAGATGCTGAAACAAGTTCAGCATGACACTACAATAGCTTCGAATGTTAAATCCAGAATATATATATCCGGCCCGGAATCTTCGGAAATCAGTTACATAAGATACGGAATACGCACTACGCGATAAAATAAAAAGCCCCGAACCTTGCAGCAGGGGCTTGAAATTCAAAAGTCTGACTTAAGCTTAAATCATGGTTGCTATTACAAGAGCAACTACCGACATCAGCTTAATAAGGATGTTCAGTGAGGGACCGGAAGTATCCTTGAATGGATCTCCCACGGTATCACCTACGACAGCCGCCTTGTGAGCGTCTGATCCTTTGGTCAGCATTACGCCTTCATTATCGAAACCTTCTTCGATCATTTTTTTGGCGTTATCCCAGGCCCCTCCGGCATTCGACTGGAACAGGGCCATAAGTACACCGGCCGCTGTTACACCCGCCAATAGTCCGCCGAGCATTTCCGCCCCGAGAGTAGGTGACGCAGAGAATAAACCCGGTACAAATCCAAATGCAACCGGAACTGCGACTGCAAGAACGCCCGGAGTTACCATTTCACGAATAGAAGCCGCAGTGGATATTTCCACACATTTTTCATATTCGGCTTTACCGTCGGCAGCTTCGAAAGTTTTGCGGTCTTCTTCTGACCAGTTTTCAAGTTTCGTGCCTTTATTGCGATTCATCGCATCCAGACCGGCACGTAATTCAGGAATATCAGCAAATTGTCTTCGAACCTCCTCAATCATGGACATGGCAGCTCGTCCCACAGCATTCATGGATAGTGCTGAGAACAGGAAAGGCAGCATGGCTCCGATGAAGAGTGAAGCTATGACTGTCGGTTGCGTTATATTTATATATTCCAGAGTTACCTCATGAGTAGCGTTATACGAAGTAATGAAAGCTGCAAATAGAGCAAGGGCCGTTAATGCTGCGGAACCGATAGCGAACCCTTTTCCGATAGCGGCCGTTGTATTTCCCACGGCATCCAGCTTATCGGTACGTTCGCGAACTTCGCCGGGCAGTTCAGACATTTCGGCAATACCACCTGCATTGTCGGAAATGGGTCCGTAGGCATCAACAGCGAGTTGGATACCAGTATTTGAAAGCATACCCACGGCGGCGATAGCAATACCGTAAAGGCCGGCCATTTCAAATGCGCCGATAATGGCTGTAGCAATAATCACGATAGGTATGGCAGTCGACATCATACCCACACCGACGCCGGCAATAATATTGGTTGCCGAACCTGTAACCGATTGTTTTACGATAGAAGTCACCGGTCCGGTTCCTGTTCCGGTGTAATGTTCAGTAATAAGACCGATCAGCAATCCGGCGGCAAGTCCAAAAATAGTGGCAAAGAAAACACCGTTCGGCGTGTATTCAATGCCGTTAAACATCCAGCTTTCTGGTAGCATCCAATGGATAACCAGGTAAGAGGCAACCAGCATAACGGCTGCTGAAACAAATTCACCGATATTCAGTGCAGTTTGAGGATCTCCACCTTCCTTTACCCGGACGAAAAAAGTACCGAGAATAGATGTCAGGATTCCGATTCCGGCCAGAACCAGCGGAAGAAGCACGGCAGAAAGACCGCTGAAATTGTCAGCCCATTCCGGATTGGCCATGAAAGCAGCACCCAATACCATCGTACCGATGATGGAGCCCACGTATGATTCAAAAAGATCGGCTCCCATACCGGCAACATCACCTACGTTGTCTCCGACATTGTCTGCAATAGTAGCTGGGTTCAGCGGATGATCTTCGGGTATTCCCGCTTCAACTTTACCTACCAGATCGGCGCCGACATCGGCTGCTTTCGTATAGATACCACCGCCTACACGGGCAAATAGTGCAATAGAGGAGGCTCCAAATGAAAAACCGGTAACTACAGCTAATACTTTGTTGATGCTGTCGGCACCGGTTCCAAACATATCTCCGAAAATAAGAAAAAGGCCACCCAGCCCAAGTACGCCCAGACCGACAACGCCCAGACCCATAACAGAACCACCGGCAAACGCAATATTCAGTCCCTGCCCCAGACTTGTACGGGCAGCGTTGGTCGTTCGTACGTTGGCTTTGGTAGCCACTCTCATACCGATAAATCCGGCCAGTCCCGAGCACAAGGCCCCGACTATAAAGGAAACAGACAAGAGCCAGTGGGAGGTTTCAGGATTGGCACTCCATCCGAGAATTATGGCTACACAAATAACAAAAATGGACAATACTTTGTATTCGGCTTTAAGAAAAGCCATTGCACCACGTTGGATATGGGAGCTGATTTTTTTCATTTTTTCGGTACCTGCATCCTGCTTGGTCACCCAGGAAGATTTCAGGTAGGTATATACTAGTGCTAGTATACCTGCTACCGGTATCAGATATGTTATTAAGGTATTCATGTTTGATTTTGGTTTATTTGGTCAATTATTAATCGATTAATTAAACTTGTTCATAGCTGTTTCGATGCCTTCGCGTACAAAGCACAGGCTGGCATCGACCGCTTTATCCAGGACGGATTCGATCAGTTTTTGTTCTTCTGATGTAAAAGGAGAAAGCACAAATCGCACCTGTTGCTCTTTTGGAAACTCATTTCCTATTCCTATCCGTAAGCGGGGAAATGTTTTGGTGCCTGTTTTTTGAATTATATCCTTAATCCCGTTGTGCCCCCCTGCACTACCCCCCGGCCTGAGCCTCAACGTACCTACTTCAAGATCGAGATCGTCGTAACAGACCAGACAATTATTAAGATTTTCTTTGTACCAGTTAACAACCTGTTGTACCGCATCCCCGCTTCTGTTCATATAGGTTGTCGGTTTAACCAGGATTATTTTTTCTCCGGCATGCTGCCCCGTACCCACATGAAAAGGGCCCTTTCCAGGCCCTAATCGTATTGACAGTGAAGATGCCAGTTTATCAATTAAGCGAAAGCCAACGTTGTGACGAGTTCCGGCGTATTTATCTCCCGGGTTTCCCAGACCTATTATTATAGGCATATATCACTCACGCTGGCTTAACTTAAATTGAGTTAGTTTATTCGGTTGTTTCTTCGTCTTCACCTTCGCCTTCTTCGGCACCTTCTTCGGGTGCTTCTTCACCTTCAGGCAGTTCTTCACCTTCGGGCAATTCGCCTTCTTCGAGTTCCTCTTCGGCAGGTTCTTCAGTAATAAGTGAGGAAGTAAGCAGAGCTTCGGATTTCGGAGGACGAATTGTAACGATTGTCCGGCTCAGATCATCCAGAGGAATTATTCCTTCCAGTTCAAGATCGCGAACATGCAGTGAATCGCCAATTTTGAGATCGCTGATGTCCACAGAATAATCTCCCGGGATCTTATCAGGATAAACACGTATCCGGAGAATATGCATAGGCTGGAAAATACGCCCACCACCCTCAGTAACTCCAACCGGTATGCCCTGAAGACGTATCGGCACACTCAGGGTAACTTTATGATCTTCATCGAAGATATAAAAGTCTATATGAGTTGGACGATCGGTAATCGGATGGAAATCAGCTTCTTTCAGAAGGGCTTTATAACTCTCACCGTCAATTTGAAGTTCAATAATTTGACGTTTGCTGTCTGCCAGTATTTTTTCCAGCTCGAGTTCATCGATCGAGAAATGGATGTTTTCATCAACTTCGGGTCCGTATAAAACAGCAGGTACACGCATTGAATCGCGAAGTGCATCAGCTGCTTTTCTCCCGGTTTCTCTTTTCTTTCCTTTTAGTTCAACAACTTCTGGACTAGTCATAATTCTGTTTGTTATTATTTGCCACTAAAGCAAGTGCAATTAATTTCTCTGAATGCACAATTTGTTCAAAAACAGTAGTGTTTGTTTATGTTGTATATTAATCGTCAAAAAGTGCACTTATTGTATCATTGGTGTGAATTCGCTGTATTGCTTCGGCAAAAATGCCGGCTACGCTCAAAACTTTAATCTTGCTCGAAGGTTTGCGCAGTGGTACAGTGTCTGTCACCAACAACTGATCAATAGGTGAATCTTCGATTCTCTGGTACGCAGGTCCTGATAAAATAGGATGCGTACATGTTGCAATAATATTCAGCGTGCCACGCTCTTTCAGAGCAGAAGCAGCGTTAGTTAACGTACCTGCCGTATCAATAAGATCATCGACAATCAGTACGTTTTTACCTTCAACTTCACCGACGATATTCATGACTTCAGCTACATTTTGCTTTGGTCGTCGTTTGTCAATAAAAGCGAGCCTGGAGCCCAGGCGTTTTGCATAAGAGCGAGCCATCTTCAGGCTGCCTACATCGGGAGCCACTACCACCAGGTTTTCAATCGGATGCTCGCTAAAATGATCAATAAACAACCTGCTGGCGTACAGGTGATCCAGCGGAATATCAAAAAATCCCTGTATCTGTGCCGCATGCAAATCCATCGTTAGTATGCGGTCTGCACCGGCTTCTGTCAATACATTTGCCATAAGTTTTGAGGCAATCGAAACCCGCGGCTGGTCTTTACGATCCTGTCGCGCATAGCCGAAATAGGGGATTACCGCTGTAACCCTTTTTGCAGATGCTCTCTTGGCCGCATCCAGTAACAGTAGTAACTCCATAATATTGTCGCCCGGAGGCGGCGTGGATTGCACTACAAAAATATCTTCACCGCGAATGCTCTGTTCATACTTCACATACAATTCACCGTCCGAAAACGGTTTGATGGTTACCTCTCCCAAATCGGTGCCATACTGTTCGGCAATAGCTCGAGAAAGAGCAAGGTTGCTTCGTCCGGCAAATATGGCTAGAGGTGTATCCAACTAAGCGAATTTTCAGCGGTTCAAAATAAAAGAAAAAGGATGGCTTAACAGTCATCCTTGAGATTAACATTGCTCTGTTGCCCGGGGAGGATTCGAACCCCCACTGACTGGACCAAAACCAGCTGTCCTGCCATTAGACGACCGGGCATCCTTGCCTTTTTTGACAGATTCAGATGATATGAATTTACCTCTTTGTAATCAAGAAGAAATTATACTTTTAAATACGTTGCATTGCTGACAATTCCGGGGATTGCAATAGGATCGAAGCTGGTGTACGGCTCCGAGTTTTTTCCTGTAAAGGGAAGGAGGCACACCGGTATTTTTAAATGGTCTGAGCAGACTGCCGGGAATACGGGCATGATGATTTTTCCATTCCGATAAGGCCCTGGTTTTAATTTTCCCGGCAAAAAAAAGATTTCCCAGTGCATACAGGGCAGGCAGAAAGACTGTGCCATAGAGTATGGATGATCGTTCGCGTCCGAGGCCGGGTTTGGTAGTGATACTGTCTGTCATCTCTTTCCACAAAGTCGCCGGATGACAGTTAAACCATTGTTCAAAAGGAACTGAGCTGATAAACCAAAGCATTTCAGCAGCTTGCTGTATTCTGAAACGGGGGTGATTGCCGGGCCGGCAGCCCTTGTGTTTCCAGCGGGAATCAGAGTTGTCATTTTTCAAACCCGAGAGTATTAAAGCTCTGATACGCAACGCATTTGCGGAGTCAACTTTGTTTAGCAGGGGGAAAAGATCATGCGACAATTGCTGCATCGGCTCGCGATTGTATGCAATACCCAGGCCGTCGAACAGTGAGCTTGTAAAAGCTTTAAGCCAGGCTGCGGAGGGTTTGTAGTCCGGATCATAAAATGAGATAAGATCATCGACCTTCCGTTCAAAATATTCTTTGTGGCTTTTCTCGAGTTGTTGTTGAAATGCCTTGTGCGAGATAAAAGATATCTGCCCTGAACAGGGCAGGTTGGGAGAAGTTTGATACCGGGTTAGAAATGTACTCAGAGGCTCATTAAGATATGGCTCAAGGCCAAGAGCCGGGATGGTTGTGCCATCTTCCCGGCAGACATATTTGGTGGTTTCAGTAAATACGACATGCAGAATTACACGGTTGTAGTTGGAGTCGCTATGGTGTTTGTGTTTTTCCCAGTCGTTGACATTCCAATGGATTTCTACATCTCCATGCCAGTTTAGTGGCCCAATTTGAATATTGGCATTAAGAAAGTCGGGACCATCGGAGTGATTGGCATTACCGGGATATCGGACAGTTACTTTTTTCCCATCAGGAAGATAAATATCCTGGTGTTCAAACTGCAGGTTTTCCCAAATCCAGTGGAGTAATTTTTCTGGATATGCCGACATTTTTATATGCCCAATATCTTACTGTCTTTCAGCGGAATTTTTTCGGTTGCCTTATAAGGATCCGGTATATTATTATCAATTTCTTTGCTGATATTTCTCCGAACAGATTTGATACTTTTATTTCCTTTTTCCAGGATTACAGAACCGCGGTTATCCAGCCAATCGGAAACCCATCGGCGCCCTTTTCCTTTTTTGTCGTTTAATAAAAAGCCAACGGCTACGCCGCCAATGAATGAAGTGGTAGTTAAAAAAAACGTACTGATATTTGATTTTTTTGACATAATTAGTCTCTCTTTTAAGTAGTAAGGGTTATAAACAAACTCTTCTTTTGTTTCTTATATTAATGTAGTAAATCTTTTGGAAAATTTAAATTTTCAGTCGTAAAAAAATTAATTTTTAAACTAGGATTAACCATGAAGTCTGGTGATGAACTGATTTTAATGGACAGCGAACGTATTAATCGCTCGTTGAAACGAATAGCACATCAAATCAGGGAACAGAATCGGGAGGATAAACCTATTCTTATTTTCGGTATTGATGACCGGGGATATATTATCGGGCAAAAACTTGGCGAAATTTTATCACCGCTATGCAACACGGATATAGAGGTTCAACAAATATTAATCAAAAAAGACCCAGTCGGGGTGGTTGCCAAAGAATCGGTAACAGGTGATGAATTCATGATTGTTGTCGATGATGTTATATTTTCGGGTAAGACAATGTTTAAGGCGCTGACAATACTTTATGATCAGACCCCTGTGCCGGAGATTCATACAGCAGTATTAGTAGACAGAGGCCACAGGAAATTTCCGATTAAGGCCGAGTTTAGCGGTATAGAGTTACCTACAAAATTGAACGAACATGTATCTGTCATGATTAAAGATGAGAAGGTAGAAAAAGTACTATTAAAAAAGCAGTCTGCTTAACCATGATTGCTTTATTATTACGCCAGAAATGTATATTTTGCTACAGAAGCATTCTATCATTTACTACAGGGCTGTTAAGCTGCTAAATTTTACTTCCCCCATGAGCAAACAGGCTGTTACTCTGACTGTGCTATTTATTTTATTCTGTATCTCCTCTCCGATTTTCGCCCAGGAAGCCATTCAAATTGGTGAAATCCTTAAAAATGATGATGATATATCTATCAGGGATATGTCCCGGATCAATGATAAAGTAGTTATTGCCGATACACTGGATGGATGGGATTTAATCTGGACGGGTGGATTTAATGGTGCTCAGGCATCCTATAATAACTGGAGTCAGGGTGGTGTAAATACCATCAGTGTAACCGGCTCAACTGTGTTTGATGCTAAATATCGAAAAGATAGTTTTGCCTATGCCCTGGGTACAAACTTTAAATACGGCAAAGCACATATTGAAGAAAGAGGAACGCGTAAAACTGACGATCGCCTTGCTGTAAATAATAAATTCAGCTTTTTGTTTGCCAATGATAATTGGAGTGCATTTGGTAACCTGAATTTCAGTACTCAGTTTGATAAAGGTTTTAACTACAATGTACCCGAGGATGAAGACCCCATCCTGGTTTCCAATTTTTTTGCTCCTGCATATTTTACTCAGATTGCAGGTATTGCTTATAATCCGGCCGATTTTTTTACAGCAGAAGCAGGAATGGCCATGAAAGAAACAATTGTCACGGATACAACACTTTCAACACGTTATGGACTCGATCCGGGAAGCAAGTTTCGATTTGAACCGGGTTATGCCCTGGCTCTTAATTTTGAGACACCTATTGTCAGTAATGTAAGGCTGAGAAGCACTGCGGAGACTTTTACGAATCTTCAGAATCATGTTCGCAGTACTGATGTGATTTTCTCCAATGAATTAATTGGCAGAATCAATGATTTTATGAATATGTCATTTCAGTTCGTTCTTATATATGATGATGACTTTTCCAATGAAGTACAGCTTAAACAGGTGCTTTCAGCGGGTGTTTCATTTAGTATACTGTAAATCAATGAATATTTCGGGTAACTCCAGAGGTTAAATTCCCCCTTAAAAAAGGGGGTGCGGCTTTAGCCGCGGGGGTTGTTTCTATG
>CAZPWQ010000027.1:0-32570 GCA_964590495.1 uncultured Balneolaceae bacterium | reverse complement strand
GAGATTTCGGTGACTTTCCGAAATCGGAGTCGAAGAATCTCCCTGAATCGAGCTGTTAGCTAGTGAAAGAGATGGCGTTATACATCGGCAATCGGGTTACGGAGATCCTTCGACTTTGTCGCGGTCTTCAAAACCAAAGCCCGCTCCGCCGCTCAGGATGACACGTATTTGTTCGGGCATTGTATTTAAAATCCAGCCTCCCGAAACTAATCACGCATCAGCTTTTTATACTGGATACGATGCGGTTGTTCTTCCTCAATCCCAAGTCGTTTTCTGCGGTTTTCTTCATATTCTGCATAATTGCCTTCAAACCAGTACACCTGGCTGTTGCCCTCGAACGCCAGCATATGCGTGGCAATACGATCAAGGAACCAGCGGTCATGGGAGATTACCACCGCACAGCCGGCGAAATCGAGCAGGGCCTCCTCAAGGGCGCGCAGGGTGTGCACATCCAGATCGTTGGTAGGTTCATCGAGCAGCAGAACGTTGGCCTGCTGTTTCAACATTTTGGCCAGGTGCACGCGGTTGCGCTCCCCGCCGGATATTTCGCTGCAGCGTTTCTGCTGATCGCTGCCGCTGAAATTAAATCTCGCTGTATAAGCCCGTGAATTTACCTCACGATTTCCCAGCATAATTGTATCCTTCCCGCCTGAAATCTCCTCCCAGATACTCTTCACCGGGTCGAGCGGGCGCTTTTGGTTCACATATCCCAGTTCAACCGTTTCACCCAGATCAATTTCTCCGCTGTCAGGGCCTTCTTCGCCGGTTATCATTTTGAAAAGGGTTGTCTTTCCGGCACCATTGGGACCGATAACGCCCACAATTCCACCCGGCGGAAGGCTGAAATTCATCTCCTCGACCAGTAATCGATCGCCGTAGCCTTTCGATACATTTTTCGCTTCAATAACTTTGTCGCCCAACCGCGGACCTGCCGGAATAAATATCTCCATATCCTCACGCTGTTTCCTGCGTTCTTCAGACAACAGCTCTTCATACTTGTTGATTCGTGACTTGCTCTTCGTGCGCCTGCCCTTCGGGTTCTGTCGTATCCATTCGAGCTCTTTCTGCAGAGTTTTCTGGCGGCGTGATTCTTCCTTTTCCTCCTGCTCCAGTCGCCCCTTCTTCTGTTCCAGCCAGGAACTGTAGTTGCCTTCAAACGGAATGCCTTCGCCGCGGTCGAGTTCGAGAATCCACCCCGCTACATTGTCGAGGAAGTAACGATCATGTGTTACAGCGATCACGGTACCTTCATAGCGTGCAAGATGCTGTTCGAGCCATCCCACCGATTCGGCATCAAGATGGTTGGTCGGTTCATCGAGCAGAAGTACATCCGGCTTTTGCAGCAGCAGGCGACAAAGCGCCACGCGCCGTGCCTCACCGCCGGAAAGCACTTCCACGGGCGTATCACCGGGCGGTGTACGCAGGGCATCCATCGCCTGCTCCAGCTTGCTGTCAAGATCCCAGGCCCCGATCCGGTCGATCTTTTCCTGCAGCTTTTCCTGCCTGGAGATCAGCTTGTCGAAGTCGGCATCGGGTTCCCCGAAGGCGGCATTCACTTCTTCATATTCATTAAGAAGGTCGATCGTCTCCTGCTGTCCTTCCCGCACGATATCCATTACCGTCTTGCCCTCCTCCAGCTTCGGTTCCTGGGAGAGCATTCCGAAAGTAACTCCTTTCTGGCGGGAGATCTTTCCCATATACTCCTCCTCTTCACCTGCGATAATACGCAGCAGGGTACTTTTACCGGAGCCGTTACTGCCCAGCACCCCGATTTTGGCACCGTAGAAAAAGGAGAGGTAGATATCCTTCAGCACCGTATTATTGGGTTTATAGACTTTGCTGACACCGTCCATCGAAAATATAACTTTTTGCTCGCTCACGTACTGACTGGTTAAATTGAGGGAAGAATTCTGACAGGATAAAGATAAGGGTTTACGACCGGTTTTCTAACAACTGAAACGTTTAAATCCAAAATCCAAATGGGTCAAATCCGAAGCACAAATGTTCAAAATCCGAAACGGCTGCTGTTGTTTAACATCCAATCTCCTAACTATAAAAAGCAAGATATTCTACAATCGGATGAGTAATAAACAATAATCACGAATGTTTCGGATTTTGGTCATTAGGATTTCGGATTTTAAACGTTCTACTTCTCAATAAGAATCCAGCCGTCTTTTTCGATCATCCGTTTTGCCTTTTTCCATTTGATATCGATGACTTCGCCACTGCCCATCTTCTGGATCTTGACATAATCGTTGCGACCCGGTTCTTCCTCAACGGTAACAGGCTGCGGTTTCTGATCGCTGCGCTGTTGTTGCTGTTGCTGACCGCCGTTTTGTGCCTGCCCGCCCTGGAATCCCATATTCGTTGCATCCGAATGCTGGGTTTTTGCCTTGTTCATATCCACTTTGGCTTTTTGATCCTGGGCTTGTTGCAGACGCTGCTGGTCGGCCTGCATCTCGGGAATGGCTTTCCATATCAATGAAATTACTTCCTGGTTGATCTCGTCGAGAAGCTGCTTGAACATTTCAAACGCCTCGCGCTTATACTCGAGCAGCGGGTCCTTCTGTCCGAAAGCACGCAAACCAATACCCTCTTTAACGGAGTCTAACTCCCGGAGGTGCTCCATCCATTTGTCATCAATAGTAGACAGCACTGCGGTTCGCTCAAGGGCCCGTGCCACTTCATGCCCTTCATTCTCTATCGCCTTTTCCACATCCGCGATCACTCGCATGCGGCGGATGCCATCGGTAAAGATCACCTGGATCTTCGATGGCTTTTTCTCCGCATCCGATTCCTCAATATTTTTGATTACATCGTACAACGGCTGGGCTATCATTTCTTCTTTTTTGCGGTAGGCGTCGTAGGCCCGCTCAATGATATGGTCAATGAGCATATCCTCGCCAAGCTTACCCATCTCCTCAATCTCGAGATCAATATCCACCGCCAGGAATCGCAGAATCGTATCCTTGATTTCCTGCAGTTCACCATTGGGAAAATGCTCCTCGACGACCCGCTCTACAAGGTCGAGCAGCATGTCAAAAATATCGCCGCGCAGCTCATCCCCGGAAAGAGCATGTTTGCGACGCTCATAAATAACATCTCGCTGGTTATTCAGTACATCATCATACTCCAGCTGCTTTTTCCGGATGCTGAAGTTGTTTTGCTCAACCTTTGTCTGTGCACGTTCCAGCGATTTTGTAATCCAGGAGTGCTGAATAACTTCTCCCTCCTCAAAATTGAGCCGGTCCATAACATTGGCCACACGATCGGAACCGAACATCTGCATCAGGTCATCTTCCAGCGAAACATAAAACTGTGATTCTCCCGGATCACCCTGGCGGCCGGAACGCCCGCGAAGCTGAAGGTCGATACGCCGCGATTCGTGCCTTTCAGTGCCTAAGATAGCCAGGCCGCCTTTCTCCTTCACTCCCGGTGCCAGTTTTATATCGGTACCGCGTCCCGCCATATTGGTAGCTACGGTAACCGCTCCCGGTTGTCCGGCAGCAGCCACAATTTCACTTTCTTTCGAGTGATGCTTGGCATTAAGCACATTATGTCGAATTTCCTGCCGCTTCAGCATCCGGCTTATGGTTTCGGAGGTATCCACGCTCGTAGTACCAACAAGTACCGGCTGACCTTTTTCGTGATAATCACGAATGGTATCAATTACCGCATTATACTTTTCGCGCCTGGTTCTGAAAACGAGATCTTCTTTGTCATCCCTGATAACCGGTTCATTGGTCGGAATAATAATGACATCCAACTCATAAATTTCGTTGAATTCACCCTCTTCTGTCGCAGCTGTACCGGTCATACCGGCAAGCTTATTATACATCCGGAAATAATTTTGAAGGGTAATAGTGGCATAGGTCTGCGTGGAGGCTTCAACACGAACACTCTCCTTGGCCTCGATAGCCTGGTGCAGCCCGTCCGAATAGCGCCGGCCCGAGAGTACACGTCCGGTATGTTCATCCACAATCTGAACCTTGCCCTCCTGTACGATATATTCTTCTTCCCGTTCAAAGAGAGTGTAAGCTTTCAACAGCTGGTTTACCGTATGAATGCGATCGCTGCGTTCGGCAAACTTCCGGTGCAATTCACTGAACCGGCGTTCACGCTCCTGCTCAATCTCCTGTCTCGCTTCCTGTATCTTCTTCTCTTTATATTCTTCGCTGAATTCCTCTTCGCTCTCAATCTCTTTGATCTTTTCTTCACGCTGTTCATCAATCTCTTCATCAATGATGGTCGTTTCCATACCCAGATCAGGTATAACGAAAAATTCCTCATCCTCATCAGCCTTGGTGACAAAATCCCGGCCCATTTCCGTCATTTCGATATTATTCATCTTCATATCTACCGAATAGTAGAGTTCCTCATCCACTTCCGGAAGGCGGCGGGCATTATCCTGCAGATAAAATGCTTCGGTGCGTTGTAACAGTTTCTGATTGGCCGGAATCTGCATCATCTTGCGGTACTGCTTGTTTTTGGGAAAGCCCCGCTGCGCGCGATATAGTGCAAGTCCTGCAGCTTCTTCATTACCTTCATGCAACTCATCCTGGGCTTCTTTAACAAGCGAAGCCACAAGTTTTTTCTGTGCACTCACCAGTGATTCCACCCGCGGCTTAAGTTCCTCGTATCGTTGTGACTGCGTATCTTCAGGAACCGGGCCTGAAATAATAAGCGGCGTCCGGGCCTCGTCAATAAGAATTGAGTCAATTTCATCAACAATAGTAAAATTGTGCCCGCGCTGAACCAGCTGGTCTGAACTTATAACCATATTGTCGCGCAGATAATCAAAGCCGAATTCATTATTCGTTCCGTAAGTGATATCTGCCCGGTAGGCCTTGCGCCTGGGTTCTGAATTCGGATCATAAAGATCGACACAATCGACTTCCAGTCCGTGGAAATTGAAGATGGGTTCATTCCATTCGGCGTCACGTTTGGCCAGGTAGTTGTTCACCGTTACAATATGAACGCCTTTTCCGCTGAGGGCATTGAGGTAGGCAGGGAAAATAGCGGCCAGGGTTTTACCTTCACCGGTTTTCATCTCTGCAATCTTACCCTGGTGCATAGCAATAGCACCGGCAAGCTGAACGTCGTATGGAATCATATCCCATTCGTTGGGACTCCCGCCAACTTCCCAGGATTTCCCGACAAAACGGCGGCACGTATCCTTCAGAACCGCAAAAGCTTCCGGCAGAATCTGGTCGAGCACATCCTCTACGGTCTGTACCCACGCCTCCTCCAGATTTTCAAGCTCTACCGCCAAATCACGGTGACGACTGACACTGAGTTCCTCATTGCTGTTCAGCGTCTTTTTAACAGATTCAATATCTTCTTCAATCTCTTTTGTCGCGTCGCTGATCTGTTGGCGGAAATCCTCCGTCTTCTGTTTAAGCTCTTCATCCGAGAGCTCCTGCATTTTTTCATAATGCACATTAATTTCATCGACGATGGGCCAGATCTTTTTAAGATCGCGTTCACTTTTGGTTCCGAATACGCCGGTTAAAACATCCCCTACTTTGTCGAACAGAGTGTCGAGCATACTATTGATTTATAATAAATGTGAATTTTAATAATAGTTATGAAAGTTACAGCTTACTGGCTGCCTGTTCAAATTTTACTGCATACGCAGATGAACAAAATATATAATAAAGATATACAATTGTAACATTTCCCTGTTTATAACCCATAAAAAACGGTTCTTATTGTCTAAATTTATTTTTAAATTGTGGGTCTATCTAAGAACAGAAGATTTCATAAACCGAAGTAATAATGAAGCGTACGTATCAACCAAGCAAACGCAAGCGTAGAAACAAGCACGGCTTCCGAAAGCGAAACAGTAGCAAGAACGGCAGAAAAGTGCTGAAGAAACGTCGCTCCAAAGGACGTCACAAGTTAACTATCAGTGATGACAAAGGACCGAAGTAACCAATCTTCGTCTTCACACGATGATTTCAGCCTGCCCAGAGCTAAAATCCTGAGGGGCCGGAAAAATTTTCAGCGTCTTTTTGAAAGGGATGCCGAGATCATTCGTAACAGGTATATCGATTTGCGTTATAAAATTTTTCAGGATCCCGAAAGAGGGTGTCTTATGGGATTTATCGCAAAAAAAAACCTGGGCAAGGCCCATAAACGGAACAGGATCAAGCGACAGCTAAAAGAAGCCTACAGGTTAAACCAGCATATGCTTACTGATTCAGCACATAACTTGCATATAGGTTTTCACGGTGCACTGATGGCAAAAACCATTGATGCAGACTTCACAAGCATCGAAAAAAATGTAAAAGAGTTGCTTGAAAAAGTTCAAATCCACCTTTCCACCATTTCCGACACTGATTCATGAAGTATTTATTTATAGGGATTATCCGACTATATCAATTGATGATTTCCCCTTATATGCCCAGCAGCTGTCGGTATCACCCCACATGCAGCCAATACAGCATTGAGGCATTCCGTACTCACGGTGCTGTGAAAGGGCTGTGGCTTACCGTCAAACGAATCGGACGATGTCATCCGTGGAGTAAAGGCGGGCATGATCCTGTACCAGAATCAAAAAACAAATTATAATATTACCGAGGTTTTCATTTGGATCGCAATACCGTAACCGGACTGATTTTAATATTAATTACTATGGTCGCGTGGGCTTATTTCACGATGCCCACCGAAGAAGAATTACGCCGGCAACAGGAAGAACGAGCACGTCAGGACAGTATTGAAGCAGTTCAGCAAGACACTCCACAAGCTGAGCAAACTCCCGAAGAGGATTTTGAAGAGCCGCAGGATCAAGCAGAGACTCTTCGCCAGGAGGAAGAAGAAGCCCCTGACCAAATGGGTCAATTCAGCAGGGCCAGTCTGAGTGATACGACCTATTACACGGTCGAAACCCCCCAATACAATATCGTCTTTACCAATGTCGGTGCAGGTCCGGCCAAACTGGAGTTGAAAGATTACCAGACATGGAACGACCAACCTGTCCAAATGATCGCCGATACTACACAGTCGACCTATTCTGCGGAATTTCTGTCCAGCGGAAATTTTAATGTCGAAACGGATCAACTGGTTTTCGAACAGGTAACACCGGGGACTTCGACGACTCTTCAAAACGGCGAAACCACAACCGTTGAATACGCTCTTAATATCAGCGACACCCAGCGCATTCTTTACACCTATACCCTGCAGGGCGACCGGTATGAAATCGATCTGGACATCACCTTTGAAGGACTCGAACGCGACATTATCGGCAGTGTTATTGATTTCGGCTGGAAATCACGGCTGAACCTGACAGAAAAGGATATTACCCAGGAGACAGTCTACACGTCTGCCTATGCATATCTCGGCGGCGAGCTGGAACAGCTTTTACTGAGTGAAGCGGGAAGGGAAGAACGGAATTTCAACGGTACCATAGACTGGGTAGCCACACGCACCAAATTTTTCTCTCAGATCATTAAAACATCCGCCGAAACCGAAAGTGCTCTTCTCATCGGGGAAGTCAGCGGTGAACCCGATAATGTAAACACCCGCCATCGTTACCAGTCGTTTGTTTCGACTGTAATTCCGGAAAACGGTACCATACAATACCAGTTGTATGCCGGACCTCTGGACTATCATACCCTGCAGGAGTTTGATGAACAGGCCTATGATATGGTTGACGTGGGTTATGCATTGATACGCTGGTTCTCTGATCCGCTGGTCCGCTGGATGGTAATACCTTTCTTCCAGTTTGCCGGCAATTATATGAATTACGGCTTTGCCATTATACTTTTCGCAGTAGCTATAAAACTGATACTCTATCCCCTCACCAAAAAAAGCTACAAAAGCATGGCTGCGATGAAAGAACTGCAGCCCCAGATGAAGGAGATCCAGGAAAAGTATGAGGATGATCCTAAAAAGCAACAGGAGGCGACTCTAAAGTTGTATAAAGAAGCGGGTGTAAATCCGCTCGGGGGTTGTTTGCCGAACCTCTTGCAGCTGCCCATCTTGATTACCCTATGGCGTTATTTCCAAAATTCGATTATGATAAGGCAGGAAGAGTTTCTCTGGGCCACCGATCTATCGGCACCGGATTACATCCTGAGCCTGCCTTTCAGCGTCCCCTTCCTTGGCGATCAGCTTGCCGGATTCGTACTGCTTATGACGGCTGCGATGTTCGCACAAAGCAAACTTACCGGCGGAATGGGCGGAGGTATGGGAGGCGGCCCCACCGGCGGAAGTAATATGCCGAACATGAAAGCGCTGCAATATATCTTCCCGTTTATGCTGCTTTTTATTTTCAACAATTTTGCAGCAGGACTCAGCCTCTATTATCTGATATATAATGTTATGTCCATTGGTCAACAACTCCTGATTTACCGTCAGATAGACAAGGAAAAAGAAACCGCTGAAGTCACCGCGTAGCTTGGTTCACCACTAAGGCACTAAGATCACTAAAAAAATAGATCTAAGTGCTCTTAATGCCTTAGTGGTAAAAAACAGCTGTCAACTTTTTGTTCAGATGCTATATTACGGGCTATGGAAAGTATTGCACGATATCATTATCCGCCCGTTGTATGGAGAGACGGGCAAAAAAGGCTGTGGAATGTAATTCACCGGAAAGCGCTTAAAAATCGCCCGGAAGAACGGGTGCGGCTACGGGTCATTGAATTCCTTTTGAGTAAAGGGTGGTCCAGGCACCGTATTTCTACCGAAGAAAATATCGGCCGGATGGGGGATTCGAACATGCGCACAGACATTGTCTGTTACGACCAGCAGTTCAATCCCAGGCTTCTGATTGAATGTAAAGCCGAATACATTCCCATAACCAACAAAACAGCCGAACAAACAGCACGTTATAACCACAAGGTAAACGCACCCTATCTGCTGATGACCAACAGTGTTCAGGATTTTTGGTTCGCCATAAATAGTGCAAAACAAAAAATCCAACGGCTGGATCAATTGCCCGGATTGTTCAGTGATTCTTCAGCTTTAAAAAAACTCGGTTTTAGCTATTGGGAAAAACGTGGGTTTGCAGGAACCAAAGCTTCAGCCGAACTAAGAAGATGGTTCAGTGCCAACAGTAATAGTTTTTGGCTGAACGGAGAATCTTCAACAATACGATTCCTGGAATTTGACAATGCACCCTCCGACCTGGATCTGAATCACTATTTCAGAATCATCCCATATGATAAAGACCGGCGTCTTGCATTGACAACTGTGGGAACACCCTGGGGCGGCAACCGGTTCGTTGCAATATTAAACAAAGACAAGAGAAACGTTTCGGTTACCGAAATTAACCTCGACCTGCTATTTGACGAACAGGTGGCAAATACTTTCATTTATTCAGCCACCGGAGTTCAAACTGTTGATATAAGATCATATTGGAATCCCTCCTCAAATCCCAATGCAGCTTTGTCTCCAGAAAAAACAGGGGAATTTATTCTCGAAATTTTAAAAGACAAAATTGGATGAAATACAGTGAGTACAACCGAAATATGCTTTTTAACATCCCATTTTTCCCGTAACTTCATGGTCTGTATTTTTTTAGCCGTTAGGTAATGCCACATACTTCGAAAGCATCTAATATTAATCTGTTTCAAAGCATATTGATGATATGAACCATTTACACCGCGACAAATTATTTTCACTTTTAGACGAAGAGGAAAGTGCCGTAGTTTATATGAAAGGTGCCGAATTGATGTATCGCTATGAAACAGATTACGAATTTCCTTTCAGGCAGGAATCAAATTTCTGGTACCTTACCGGTGTAAATGAACCCGATTGCCACTTACTGCTGGACCTGAATAAGCAGGAATACCACCTGTTTGTGCCAAAACGTGACGCCCATTATGCCGTCTGGCACGGACGTGTAAAGCCAAAGGAACAGTACCAGGAAGAATACCAGCCCGACCATCTCCATTATGAAGCCAAACTGCCCGCCGTCCTGAAAGATCTGAATCCCGAAACAATATATTGTCTGAATGAAGAACAGGCGGAGTTTATCGAAGAGTTTGAACGTAAAACGCCGATCGATCTCGAAATACTTGAAGAAGCCATCACCCATTGCCGGGTTTTCAAAACCGACTGGGAACTTGACCAGCTTCGTAAAGCGGCAAAAGTCAATAACACCGCACACCGGGCTGTACTTGAAGCACTTGAACCCGGGCTTTTCGAATATGAATTGAAAGCTGTTTTCGATTATCACAACATCAGGAACGGATTGATGCTGGATGCCTATAACGGAATTTTTGCCGGTGGCAACAACAGTGCCATCCTGCACTATGTAGAAAATTCGGAAAAAATAGAGGATGGCGACCTGTTTTTGATCGACGCCGGCTATGAATGTAACGGATATGCCTCCGATTTTACCCGTACCTATCCCGCCAACGGCAAGTTCACCGATGTACAGGCTTCAGTGTACGATGCAGTACTTGAAGCTCAAAACAAAGTGATTGAGACATCGGAGCCCGGCGTAAAAATGGAGGATCTGCATATGTTGTCTGCCCGTGTTATGCTGCAGGGTCTTAAAGACGCCGGTCTGGTACGGGGAAATATTGACGATATGATGAACGAAGATATTTTTGCACTTTTCTTCCCGCACGGGCTGGGACATTTCCTTGGACTCGATACTCATGATGTCGGAGGTTATCCCAAGGGGGTTGAACGTATTGAACGGCCGGGTATTAAATATCTGAGAATGCGTCGCTCACTTCAGCCGGGTATGGCAATTACCATTGAGCCGGGATTATATTTCATACCGGCGCTGCTCGAACCGGCTTTTGAAGATAACAGAACATCCAATTTCTTGAATAAAGAAAAACTGGAACAGATGTTTGATTTTGGTGGTGTTCGTATCGAAGATAACCTGATAATCACGGAAGACGGCTGTGAAAATCTTACCGATGTTCCAAAAGAACGATCAGAAATTGAACAAACTATGGCAGGTAAATAATCATCTGCTTTTTTGTATTTATCAAACTTTACTTTTATTAATGAGCAAACTAAATATTTTGCTGCTGCTTTTATGAAACGTCTTTTTCTAATCCTCCTGATTGCTACAGGTATGCCGTCTATTCTTTCAGCCCAGACAGGATTAGATACCCTCAGTTTAAAAACTATTTTTTATGAACCCCTGCTGGCCGGCAACCGGCCTGACATGGTAGCATTTTCTCCCGATCTGTCGTACATCTATTACCAGGCGAATGATTCTGCGCTGACAAACAATAAATTGTACCGGGTCAGCCTGGATGGCAAGAGCGACTCCCTCGCCGCCGATAGTATAGAACGCAACTTTAAAGTATCCCCGAACAAACAAAAACTGGTGTACAGCGACCAGGGTGATTTATGGCTGGCCGACCTGGACTACGGCAATAAACAGCAGCTGGTCAGCACCAAAGCTTCGGAATACAATGCTACCTGGAGTCCCGACAGCCGGAGTATAGCATATGTGCGGGATGGGGATATATGGATTATTAACATCCGCGATTTCAAGCTGACACAGGTCACGGATAAAAAAGAAGAGGATCCCGGATTTAATATTGTTGGATGGGCAGGCAATGATAAAATTGTACTCAGGCGATATGATACCACCGACTACAAAGAATATTATTTCCCGGAATACGTCGGACGTTTTGTAGATAAGGGCGAAACCCGGCGCGGTATTCCCCGGCAGATTATTTCCGTGGCATATCTTGATTCCAACAGGGTGACCCGGAAAACCCAGCAAAAGGGTTATCTGAATACCAGCATCAGCGGCAACAATCTGTACCTGGCTGTTGACCAAATAGATTCTTCAATGAAAAACCGTAAAATCACCGTCTTCAACCTGGAAAAATCAGACTCTACGGTTGTATTTGAAGAAATAACAGACGGCTGGCTGTTTGGAACCGATATCGAATTTGCCCCGGAAGGTGCTGAATTAATGATCCGGTCTGAACGGGACGGATGGAATCATATTTATACCATCAATTCCGACGGCAGTGATTTAACTCAGCATACCGGAGGCAACTTTGAAGTCGCCTGGGCGGCCTGGACCGGCAGAGAAAATATCGTCTTCGCCTCTAACGAGAAAGATCCCGGTGAACGTCATATCTATTCCCTCAATACTGACAGCGGTGAAATCACCCAATTGACATCCCGCACCGGATATCGCCAGGATTTTGAGCTAAGCAGTAACAAACGGCACCTGGTTTATGAGTACAGCTATTTCAATGAACCATTCGAATTATATACTCTCGACCTGCAAAATCCGGAAAAGGAAATCCGTCTTACAAATACTATTCCCGATCGCTTTAACAATATAGGATGGCAGGAAGAGGATTATGTGCGATTTACGGGCAGAGACGGTGAGACTGAGCTTTCCATGTCAATTCTTGAGCCGCTGGATATGCGGGAAAATAAAAAATATCCTGTTGTCGTTTTTGTACACGGAGCGGGTTCTCTCCAGAACGTATACAAGGGATGGTCTGAAAATTACTTCCGTGAATATATGTTTCATCAGTATCTCAATGCGAACGACTATTATGTTATCGAAGTGGACTACCGCCACAGCACAGGGTACGGACGAAAATTTCGTGAAGATGTTACCAGCTGGATGGGTAAGTATGAAACAGAAGACATTGTTGACGGTATAAATTATCTGGCTGAAAACTATGCCCGCGCCGATACAAGCCGCGTAGGTATCTACGGCGGAAGCTATGGCGGCTTCATGGCGCTTTACGCCACCAGTGTGGAACCTGACTATTTCGATGCAGCCGCTGCTTTGCGTTCTGTAACGAACTGGGAGAATTATTATCATACCAATCCGTGGTATACAAAACCGCGGCTGGGTACGCCCGAAACAGATTCCACGAACTATGCCCGGAGTTCACCTATTACTTATGTGGATCAGCTTGAGAAGCCTGTTCTCATTTTACACGGGCTCATCGACAATAACGTGGGTTTTCAGGATGCCGCGCAATATATTGAAGAACTGATTCAGGCCGGCGGTAAGGAGTTTGAAATGATGATGTACCCGTCCGAAAGACACAGTTTCCAGGATCCTGATGCATGGTATGATGAATATACCCGCATTTATGAATTTTTTGAAAATCATCTGCAAACAAGATAATATTGAATACTTTTGCCGTATAACCGGCACTGTTTATCAAAGTAAACTTAAATGATTTTATCTGCTATAGGCGACTTTTTAGTTGCTACCGTAACATATTCGCTGGCTGTAGTGTCAGTATTCGGACTTCTGCTCTTTGTTGTTGACAAGTTTTTGCTTGCCGCACCAAAATACAACAGTGATAAGTCGAATCATTTTGACGGCAAGAAATTTGTAAACCCCGACGGTGCCGGGACACACCGCTATATCGAAGTGTTGAAATGGTGGTTCGGAGGCAACGACAAAGGCATGTGGCACCTGCTTGATGAACGTGACGTTCCTCCGTCCACACTACCTGAAAATGGTTTAGACAAGGAAGAATTTCGTATCACCTTTGTAAACCATGCAACCTTCCTGCTGCAGTTTAAGGAATATAATATTTTAACTGATCCCATATGGAGCAGACGCGCAAGTCCGTACCAGTGGATAGGTCCGAAACGAATGCGTCCGCCGGGAATCAGGTTTGAAGATCTTCCCCCGATCGATGCTGTCCTGATCAGCCATAATCATTACGACCATTTGGATATAAGTACGGTAAAAAAACTACACCGGCAGCACGATCCTTTGTTTATCGTACCGCTGGGTGTCGAACACCTGCTTCAGGAATATGATATCAGCAAAGTGGTAGATATGGACTGGTGGCAAAAAGAATCATTAAATTCAAAATTTTCCGTTACGGCCGTACCGGCAAGACATTTTTCGGGACGGGGGCTATTTGACCGCAATAAAACCTTGTGGTGCGGATATGTAGTTCAAAGTCCGGCCGGCACTGTTTACTTTGCCGGTGATACGGGATATGGCAAGTTTGTCAAAAAAATAGGCGCAGAGTTTGATTCCATACAGGCCTCTCTTATTCCGATCGGCGCCTATCGTCCGCGCTGGTTTATGGAAGCTATCCACATGTCCCCGGAGGAAGCCCTGCAGGTTCACAGGAATCTGCAGTCGCAAGTTAGCATCGCCATGCATTTCGGGACTTTCCCGCTGGCCGATGACGGTATGCGTGAGGCTCCGAAAGAACTACAGCAGAACCTGGCTGAAAATCCGTTGGAATCGGGTGAATTCCTGATCCTGCAGGAAGGAACCACAAAAACTATTAAGCAGCAACTCGTTTATTGACCTTTAGCAGATTAATTTATAAATACAATTCAGGTAATAATTGCCTGGTGTGGTGAACCGTTAACAAACTTCATATTATGTTTGTCTTCAGAGGTGCCATAGTTATGACGTGCCTGATTTCGTTACCGTTGTACCTGTCGGCCCAGGATACTTCTGTTTCGGTCTTTTCCGGAACCGTTACTGATTCCAAAACAGGTGAACATCTTCAGGGTGTCAATGTTTATTTAGATGGAAGTACCTCGGGCAGTTCAACAGATTCATTGGGGAAATATGTCTTTCATACCTCTTTAACCGGAAGTCAACAACTCGTTTTTAGTTTTATGGGTTATGAAACTGACGCAAAGACGGTGGAAATCAGCCCCGGCAACTCCTACGCTTTGAATAGCCGATTGAAACTGCGGACTGTAACTTTGGATGAATTGGAAGTAGTTTCTTCCAACAAAGAATGGAAGCACAATTTTGAGTTTTTTAAAAAAGAGTTTCTGGGAAGGACTGACTTTTCAGATCAAACAGAGATTACCAATTCCTGGGTCCTGGATTTTAAAAAGAAAAATACCGCGCTAACCGCCACTGCCCAACAACCGCTTATTATCATTAATCGTGCTTTGGGATATAAGATCCACACTGAACTTGTCCAGTTTGAGTGGAATACTGCCAACCGAATCGGAGTTTATAAAGTGCTTAACCGTTTTGAAGAACTCCCTAATGCAGATAACACACAAAGAGCAAGATGGTTGAAAAACAGGGTGGAAGCATACTACGGTTCTACAACTCATTTTTTCAAAATGCTTTACGAAGACAACATTGATGACAGTCACTATTCCCTGAGAAATGACCGCTTCCTGAATCACATGTCGGAAAGAGAGCTAAAATCTGAGTTTCTCACTACCGGAAGAGGAATGTATCAAATACCAAAGGGATTAAAATGCTTCAAATTGGAAGGAAGAGTTCAGGTAGTGTACAACCGAACTCTGAGATATCAAATTGATGAAGAGTCAATAACCAGCCGGCTTCGAAAAAAATCACAGATGGAGCCTGCCAAAGAGGATAAACTGTTCTGCCTGAATAAAATGGGGCTATTTGAAGACCCCGCTTCGGTGCGGGTTTTTGGGAACTGGGCAGATGACAGAATGGCAAATGAACTTCCATTGGATTACACTCACACACAGTAGTCGGGATTTTAAATAATTTAAAGTTGGTTCCAATTTTCTTGAGTAGACATTGATTTTTCCTGCTTAAAAACAAGAATCGAAATGATGTATCAGTGACACCATCCAAATAACAAATAACTATTTAACCAATAACAATTTTTCCTAAAATTGGCCTTCACATTTTGTACATTATTGCGTTGTTTGTATCAATAAACAAATACTCAATTCGAGTTTTTCATGGCTGATAATTATCGCGCGTTAACACGTACATATCGCCCCAAGTCGTTTGATGATATCGTCTCGCAGTCGCATGTAAGTGATACGCTGAAAAATGCTATCGGTCAAAACAGGCTGGCTCATGCCTATATGTTCTGCGGTCCCCGCGGCGTGGGAAAAACAACCATGGCGCGCGTACTGGCCCGGACAGTCAACGAAATAGACCACCAGGTTGATGGGGAATCGCTCAACCAGACACTGAACGTCGTCGAAATTGATGCAGCCTCCAATAACAAAGTCGATGATATCCGGGATCTTCGTGAGCGTGTAAGGATACCTCCTCAAAACGGACGTTATAAAATATATATCATTGACGAGGTTCACATGCTCAGCAAGGCTGCTTTCAATGCCCTGCTGAAAACACTGGAAGAACCACCCGACCATATCATTTTTATTTTTGCCACTACCGAACCGCACAAGGTATTGCCGACCATCCTGTCACGTGTCCAGCGCTTCGATTTTAAGCGTATTGCCATAGATGACATCGTCTCACGGCTCCGGGATGTAGCCCAAAGCGAAAATATCGCCATCGACGAGGAATCACTGCACGTTATTGCCAAAAAAGCCGACGGAGCTCTGCGTGATGCGCTGGGACTGATGGACCAGGCGATCGCTTTTTGTGGTTCGGATATACAGCATGAGGAACTGCTTCGGGCCCTGAATGTTGTCAGCACCGAGCGGATGTTCGATTTTATGGAGGCTGTCGAACAGCATGATGCAAACTCGGGACTGGAACTCATCAATGAGCTTCTGCAGGAAGGTTACGATATCCAGGAATATCTTGTGGGACTTACCGAGCACCTTCGCAACCTCTATGTGGCCCGGAGTTCTGCAAAAATGCACCTGGTCGAGGCTTCTAAAGATACCAAACAGCGGTACCGGGAGGCGGCAAAGGCTTTTTCAGAGGATGATCTCATGCGCATGCTTCATATTGTGAGTGAGGCGCAATACAAGATCAGAGA
Organism: uncultured Balneolaceae bacterium; assembly: GCA_964590495.1. Lineage (GTDB taxonomy): Bacteria > Bacteroidota > Rhodothermia > Balneolales > Balneolaceae > CAZPWQ01. The sequence continues at coordinate 15,939 of CAZPWQ010000027.1, read as the reverse complement.
TGCACATCAGCCGAAGATACAGTTCGAGATTACTCTGCTGAAACTGATTCACATGGAGCGGACGCAGAACCTGAATAAGCTGCTGAAAGAACTTGAGGATTTAAAAAAAAAGCTCAATAATCGGGCGGATTTAACAACTGTTAAAAACGGAAATGCACAAAACGGCTCATCCCGGGTCGCAACGCAAGAAAAACATGAAAACACCCTTCCCGGAACAGAGGATGACATAACAGAGCAAACAGAACAGGAAAGTGTTCCTCCTGAACCGGACGATTCCGAACCGGAGGAGCCGGCTGAGTCTGCGGCTGAAGAAACAGCTTCCCCCGAATATGAAGAAAACGATCAATTTGTTTCTGATACCGGTGATGAAGAGCCAAATGAAGACCAGGAATTTAAAAACCTGTTCGGCAAATCCTCTCTTTCAAATGGCTCTGAGGATAATATCACAGAACCGGCGCCGGCTGCCACGGATAGCGATGTAGCAAAAAAGACGAAAGAAAAAAGAGCTCCAAAAAATGTTTCCCTGGAAGAAATTGAAGAGTCCTGGGATTCATACCTCGAAATTTTAAAAAAGAATGTACCTCAGATGCTGTACTTTCAGATGCAGCGGGTGGATCCCGTTTCACTGAAAAACGGATCACTGACCCTGCGCTGTAACGATGATTTTGCAAAAAAAATCGTTGAAGAGAATAAGCGTCAGCTTGGCAAGTTATTAGAAGAAATAGTAGGAGCATTTTTATCGTTACAATGTGTTGTACAGAAAGATAAAAAGAGCCCCGAAGAATCAATGAGCCCGTACGAGCGATTTAAGCGCCTGCAAAAACGGGATCCGAAAATAAAAACCCTCGTTGAACTATTCGGTGCCGAACTGGATTATAACCTGAACCAATAAAAATTTGTATCTGAAATTCAAAGCTACAAGGGAGTTTCACTCCCGGTCTCAAATACAGCTTCAAGGGAGTTCCACTCCCATTTTTAAAATACAGCCCCAAGGGAGATCCGCTCCCGCTCGCAGATATTGAATCTTAAACCTAAACCCCGATTACAATGAATCAGAATATGGCCGATATGTTCGGGAAGTTTTCCGAACTGCAATCAAAAGTAGAAGAAGCACAGAAAGAACTCGAAAAGCTGGAAATTGAAGCTGAAGCCGGCGGCGGCATGGTAAAGGTAAGAGCCAACGGCAAGCGAAAAGTTTTAAGCATAAAGCTCGATGAGGATGTCATCGACTCAGATGATGCCGAGATGCTGGAAGACTTGGTGGTTGCCGGTGTCAACAAGGCCCTGGATAAAGCCGAGGAAGCAGCCCAGGAAAAGATGCAGGACACTTACAAAAATATACTGCCCGGCGGCGGACTTCCCGGTATGGATCTCAGCAAACTGGGCATGTAACCAATTTTGAATGTTAAGTTTTAAATGTTGAATTGACTTGAATGTTTAATTCAACATTCAACATTCAAAATTTAAAATTACCCTATGGAAGGAACTTCTGAAATACTTGAACGGGCCATCGAACAGCTGGCCAGGCTGCCGGGGACCGGACGAAAATCGGCCCGGCGTATTGCCCTTTACCTGCTCAAACAAAACGACGAATTTGTAATGAAGCTGGCCAACGCCTTGGTGGACCTCAAAAAGTCGATCACGCGCTGTTCGTCATGCGGGGTCATCAGTGATAACAATCCATGTTCTATCTGTGACAATGTAAAACGACAGCCGGGACAAATATGTGTCGTCGAAGAGTCGCAGGATGTTTTCCTCATCGAAAAAACCAACGAATTCAGGGGAAGATACCATGTGTTGGGAGGAGTGATCTCCCCGCTCGACAATATAGGTCCCGACGATGTTCGTATTAAGGAACTGATGCAACGGATCAATGATGAAGGGGAGCCCATCGAAGAAATTATTCTGGCTCTCAATCCCGATTCCGAAGGGGAGGCCACAGCCTACTACATAAATAAGCTGCTGAAACCTTATGAAGAGGTCAAAGTCACCCGTATTGCCTACGGCATACCGATGGGCACCGAGCTTGAGTTTATTGACGAAGCCACCCTCAGCCGTGCATTTGCCAGCCGAAATACTTTTTGACCCACCCAGCCGACGGCTGAACTTGCCGTCCGATGGGTAAGAAGGAGCAATTCATCCGGGATAAGAAAGCGAGGGTCTATTTTTCGATTACCAGCAAACTCACATTCCTTGCAGCCGACCCACCCTAAATCCCTCCTCCCGAACCGTCGGGACTGAAGAACCACAGCAAAACAAGGAGGGACTTTTAATTTAAAGATATAGACCACCTTCACGATGGCCTACAACTACTGAAATTGGCTGGTTGCCGGAAAAAGGTATTTCTATGGAAAGAGTCACTCCTTCCTTGTCCCGTGGTTCTGCGGGATAGGGAAGGAGCCGGAGGATGGGTCAAAGATTTCAGCAAAAATTCACGAACGAGAGTCCTTGTTCAAAAATTGATGCCCGCACCGGGTGGACAATGTCCTGAAGAACTCCCGAACGTGAACCCGGAGCTACCTTCACCTTCTTCTGAAAAGAGATCCTGGTACTCAGCGGCTCCGTAATCGCCAACTGCCAGTTGTTCTTCCACATCAGATTCGTTTAGAGCCGCTTCCCGAAGTTTATTGGGATCGACTGTAACTGTTAAGTCCGCCAAAAAGACATCTCCGGGAGTTTCAGTGCCAATACCTCTGAGAGTTTCATCAAATTTATCGGAAGATTCTTCCTGCTGCTCAATGGTATAATTCGTGCGGAATTTCACCAGTTCCTCGTATTGTTGAGTCTCTTCATTAACAGGATCATCTGCCTGAGCAAAAACCGGACTACTTATTACCAGTAATATCAACAGCGTAGTCAAGCCTGATATTTTGTAATTCAATTGTAGTTTCATAACGGGGCGGATTAGTTAAGAATAACGGTATATGGTTCAATAAACCTTTTTCTGTGTATTTAAGCTATAACATTATCATGCTAGTAATGATTCACTCATCCGGCTGGGGGTCATGTCCGACCACCGGCGGATGCCGTCCGATGGGTCGCAGTCGGGAGCTAGGGAATGAATTCCCTAGCTAATAATTTATTCTTATTAATCTGCCTGCGGATTTTTTATTTTTAAATTCAATGAAAAGATCATGAATGATTTGCAATGACAAATTTTTATAGGATTGCCGCCTTATTTATTGCAGCTGTCATAGGTTTCAGCTGCAGTTCCGAAATCGAGCATTCAGAAGAAGCAGTGCGTGTACTGGAAAACGTTTCTGAACATTATAGTCAGCTGGAAACATTTGAACTGGAAGGGGAAATAGCATCCCAGGTGATTGCGGGAAACCAGGATCAAAACAGAAAATTTAACGTCTATTTTGCCCGCAAGAAACCAGGAAACATGCGCATCGAAGTTTCGGGAGATAGCTATGATTTGACGCTGGTCTCCGATGGCAGTACTACGTGGACCTATATCCCCTCGCTGGATGAATATACCAGGCGTGAATCTGCGCTCTTTCAGGCGGGTGGAGGTCAGGGAAGAGGTATGTCGGCTTCTTCAGATTTTGTGGGTATCGGTGAACGTTTTACCAATTCTTATGAGACTATCACCCGGGGATTGAAGGAGGCGAGGCTTTTAGGTGAAGAAACTATAACACTTGAAGACGGGAATACAAAGGAAGCATATAAAATTGAAGTGGAGTACGAAACAGATCCTGGAAGGAGCAATGCCAGGATTTCTCCGACGAAATATCTTGTAGATAAAGATTCCCACATTGTATTGCGACAGGATGTGCAGATTTCAACAAGTGCCGCTTCTCCCAACGGAAAAATGACGATGCTCCAAACTGTGAGATTACACAGTTTTAATTTGTCACCGGATTTCGAAGATGCTCTGTTCGCCTACACACCGCCAGTGGAGGCCACGGAAGTAGATGAATTCAGTGCATCAGAATTCCGTGAGGGAGATCAAAATGAACTGGTCGGCAGAAAGGCTCCTGGTTTTGAGCTGGAGAGTTTCGCGGGGGATTCAGTCAGTCTGGAATCGCTGCAGGGCAGGGTAATTATACTCGATTTTTGGGCTACCTGGTGCGGCCCCTGCCGGGAGGCCCATCCTCACCTGCAAAAACTTCACGAAAACATGCAGGATGAGGGATTGGTTGTTCTCGGAATAAACAGTGAAGATGAGGAGACCGTTGACAGCTACATGGATCACAATAATTATACGTTCACGAACCTGGCAGATCTGAATCAGGAGGTAGCTTCGCGATTTAACATTACTACAATACCATCGGTATATATCATTGACCGCGAGGGAAAGATCAGTTCTCATCTGCTTGGTTATCAGCCTGAAAGCACGTTGCGTGATGCTGTTAAAAAGGCGGGATTGTAACCTCCCGGTACTATATTTTAACACATTGTGTACGGTTAAATTACCGGCCATAGATATTCGGCCTTTGAATCATTGGAGGGAACCCATCAATAACTCCTCCCCCGTCAGTCTGAGCGCAATCCCGCCGGGTTTGCGGGATGTAGTCGAAGACTTACATTGATAGCTAATAACTAAAAGCAGAGAAAAAACTTTATGTCAAAATATTCATTATGGCTGGAACCGGATGGGAACATCGCCTATCGATTACAGGAACGAATTCAGAATCTCAGCAAGAAGTATAATACACCTATGTTTGAGCCTCATGTGACCCTCCTGGGTAATCTCAGGTATGGAGAGACAGAACTTATTCAACTCACCGACACACTGGCAACCTCACTGCAACCGCTTGAATTACTGCTGACAAGAGCGGATAGCGGAGATTCATTTTATCAGTCCATTTTTGTTCGCGTCGAAAAAAGCAAGGAATTAGGATCGGCACGAAGATTGGCATGCAGGCTTTTTAACATGGACGAGTCTGAAGTTTACATGCCCCATTTGAGTCTGATGTACGGGGATATGTCCAGAAAAGATAAAGAGCGAATACTGAATCTCATGGAACGGGAATACCAGATGAGATTTACAGCAAATTTTGTTCGACTGGTTAAAACCGAAGGCAAACCGAAAGATTGGAAAAAGATATATTCTGCAGTTTTCAAATAGATTGTGAACAGATAGAAGCTATCATGTATTGACACTCTCCAATAATATCCCGATTGTCTCTTTATGAAATAACGGGAAATTAATCTTTGGCCTCCAACGAATATTTACATATGTCTGACTATAAATTTTTTGACCAGGTTAATAAGGCTTTTGATATCGCTGCCCAATATTCAAGATTCAACAAAGGGTTACTCAATCAAATTAAAATTTGCAATAATGTGTATCACGTCACCTTTCCGATAGAGCGTGATGATCGCTCAATAGAAGTAATTCATGGCTGGAGGGTTGAACACAGTCATCATAAGCTGCCAACAAAGGGAGGTATCCGTTTCAGCCTGACGGTTAATGAAGATGAGACCATGGCCCTGGCTGCGCTTATGACCTACAAGTGTGCCGTTGTGGACGTGCCTTTCGGCGGCGCAAAGGGAGGTATTAAAATTGACAAAAAAGAATTCTCGGATCGTGAACTTGAGCGAATTACACGGCGTTATACTTATGAACTCATCAAAAAGGATTTTATAGGCCCGGGAACAGATGTCCCGGCACCTGATTACGGTACCGGTGAAAGAGAGATGGCGTGGATCCTGGATACCTATCGCCAGCTTAAAGGTGATCTTAATGCCGAAGGATGTGTGACCGGAAAACCGATCCCGCAGGCTGGTATTCGCGGGCGTACCGAAGCTACCGGACGTGGAGTATATTTTGGAATTCGCGAAGCGTGTAAAAACAAGGAAGATATGAAGGAACTGGATCTTGAGGTTGGATTGGAGGGCAAAACATTTATTGTACAAGGGTTGGGTAATGTCGGTTACCATGCTGCCAAATACCTGACCGAAGGCGGAGCAATATTGGTGGGCGTGGCAGAGATTGAGGGATCGATTTATGATGCCGATGGCATTGATCTGGAAAAACTGATGGAATACCGGAAGGAAACGGAAAGCATCATCGGCTTTGAAAATACGGAAGAATTGAAATCAAACACTACAGTATTGGAAGCGGAGTGTGATATTCTGATTCCTGCTGCTCTCGAAAACCAGATTAACGAACGGAATGCACCCGGTATAAAAGCTAAAATTATTGGGGAAGCGGCAAATGGCCCAACTACCTCCGAAGCACATAAAATCTTAAAGGAAAAGGGAGTTATAATTATTCCGGATAATTATCTGAATGCCGGGGGTGTGACGGTTTCTTATTTTGAATGGCTCAAAAACTTGTCTCATGTACGTTTCGGACGTATGGAGAAACGTTTTGAAGAAAGCAGCTATCGGAAAATATTGAATGTGATCGAAAATATTTCGGACCGGACATTTACAGAAGCAGAAATGACCAAGCTGGCCAGTGGTGCAGATGAATATGACCTGGTTGATTCAGGACTGGAGGAAACCATGATTGTAGCATATGAGGAAGTAAACAGCCTGCGCAAGAAGCATGATATTGATCTCCGGACAGCTGCATTTCTAAGTTCTATTGAGAAAGTGGGGGTTATTTACGAACAGATGGGTATCTTTCCATAATGAGTGACGGATAAGTATCAAAAACAAGAGCTTCGAACGTCAGTCCGAAGCTCTTGCTACGATATATATTTAACAGTGAATCCAACAAGTGCAGGAGTAATCTACTTTGTAAGTCCGCTTGTTGAAACCCACTTATTTGAACCTTTTTTTATTACGAATGAAAGAGGAAATTGTTTCATGGTTTATTGCAGGTTTGATCAATATTTCTTTGGACTAAGATTCAAAATCTTCGTCAGGAAAAGTTTTATTTCGTCTCTTTTTATCAAACCGTTACTTTGACAGTTCACAATAACCAAATCCAGGTATGTGAAATCTATATTTACAGAGAAGGAAAAAGAGACTTGGCAGGAAGGAGTCCATCACACCGCCTATCAAAAGCTGGGGTCACATCTCACAGATGAAGGCGCACATTTTGCCGTGTGGGCACCGAACGCCCACAGCGTAAGCGTGGTCGGCGAATTCAATAACTGGGATGGCCGTGAAAATCCCATGCAGAAAGATGATGAGACCGGCATCTGGGCAACCTTTGTGCCGGGCATCGAACATTGGGCTTTATATAAATATGAACTGAAGACGGCCGAAGACGCTCCGCCTTTTTTAAAATCGGATCCTTACGCACATGTGATGGAGGTGCGTCCTAAAAGTGCTTCTCTGGTATATGATCTTAGCGAGTATGAGTGGGACGATGACCAATGGATGAAAGAGCGCGGGGATATCCAGTCGTACCGGCAGCCGATTTCGATCTATGAAATACATATCGGTTCCTGGAAAAGAAAGGGAGAAAATAACGACGAGTATCTCACCTATCGCGAACTTGTACATGAGCTTATCCCTTATATAAAATCTGCAGGATTTACCCATATCGAACTCATGCCTGTGGCCGAACATCCCTTTGATCCCTCCTGGGGGTACCAGATAACCGGTTATTTTGCGCCGACCAGCCGGTTCGGTGAGCCCAAAGATTTTATGTATTTCGTAGATGAGTGCCACAAAAATGGAATCGGCATTATAATGGACTGGGTGCCGGGCCATTTTCCAAAAGATGAATACGGGCTCCAGATGTTTGACAGCACTCCGCTTTACGAGCATAAAGATCCGCTGCGGCGTGAACAAAAAGACTGGGGCACGCACATTTTTGACTATAGCAAAGCGGGTGTCTGTAATTTTTTACTTTCGAATGCACATTTCTGGTGTGAAGAATTTCATATCGACGGATTGCGGGTGGATGCGGTTGCTTCAATGCTTTACCACGATTATTCCAAAAAGCACGGGGAATGGTCACCAAATAAATACGGCGGCAATGAAAATCTGGAAGCAATTAAACTTCTCAGGGATTTTAATACGATCATTCACCGCAAATTTCCCGGTATACTAACCTTCGCTGAAGAATCAACCTCCTGGCCCGGCGTCACCAAACCCGTTCATAATGATGGTTTGGGTTTTGACTATAAATGGAATATGGGATGGATGAATGATACCCTGGAGTATATAAAGAAAGACCGGAAAGCTCGAAGGCAGGATCCTAACAAGATCACCTTCCCGATGATGTACAACTTTTCTGAAAATTTCGTACTTCCGTTGTCGCACGACGAGGTAGTACATCTCAAAAAACCACTGGTGTGGAAAAGTCCGGGTAGTGAAAAAGAACAATTTGCCAACCTGCGCCTTCTTTTCACTTATATGTACGGTCATCCGGGAAAAAAACTGCTTTTTATGGGTGATGAATTCGCAGAAACCAATGAATGGGCGGAAGACCGGGGGTTGCATTGGTATCTTCTTGATCACAAGCGACACCAGGGTGTTAAAAAATTGGTGGATGATTTAAATAAGCTCTATATCAATGAACAGTCATTACATCAGCTTGACCGCGAAAGCGATGGTTTTGAGTGGATAGAAGCGGGACACAGAACGGCAGCGTTTTTTGCATTTCTGAGAAAATCTGAAAATCCTGCAAATCACCTGCTGTTTGCATTAAATTTTTCGGATCAAAAAATAGATAATCACTACCTTGATTGCTTTAAAGGGGCAAACTACCGGTTGATATTTAATTCTGATTCGGGATATTATGGAGGCAATAACCGGGGCGGGCATCACGGGGAAGGTGAAGAACAGCATATTTGGATGGAGCCTTTTTCAGGTCTGGTTCTAAAGCCTAAGGGCATTTAAACAATACAGGTTTCAAAAACAGACGTCGGAATAGAATGCAGTGCTTGCAACAAACAATTTTGATAGCTTTATTAACAAGCTTCATTTTAGTATCTTTGTTCGTTTAAAATATCAAAAGGAAATATTCAATGGCCTTTACGTTAAATCATCTCCCCAAGAGAACGGAGAAACCCAGAGAAAAAGGTATGACCCTGATTCTGGATAAAGGGTTAAGCGTTCGCCAAGCTGAGGATTTTTGTGAATCCTGCTCCAATTACATTGATATTGTTAAACTGGGATGGGGAACAAGTTATGTAACCCAGAACCTGGAAGATAAACTGGCAGTATATTACAATGCGGATATCCCGGTCTATTTCGGGGGTACTCTTTTCGAAGCTTATGTGCTTCGTGATCAGCTGGATGCCTATATGAAGCTTCTGGACAGGTTCAATATTGAGCATGCTGAAGTATCGAACGGAACGATCTGGCTGTCTGATCAGCGAAAAGTCGAAATCATCCAGAAGATGAGTAAGCACTTTACAATTTTATCTGAAGTCGGGAGTAAGAATCCCAATGATATTATTCCGCCCTACAAATGGGTTAAGATGATTGAACGGGAGCTGGATGCCGGGGCATGGAAAATAATTTGTGAAGCAAGGGAAAGCGGTACTGTTGGCGTTTTTCGCCCTAACGGGGAAGTTCGTTCAGGACTGATTGATGAAATTGCCGACCAGATACCTGTTGAAAATTTGATTTTTGAAGCTCCTCAAAAGGAGCAGCAAGTTTGGTTTATTAAAAAGTTCGGCAGTAATGTAAACTTGGGAAATGTCTTGCCTTCCGAAGTAATTCCCGTGGAAACTTTGCGTTTAGGTCTCCGCAGCGATACCCTCTTTGACTTTTACTCTCTCGACGAAGAAGAAATAGACCAGCTTTACTTCGATCAGGATGAAGCTGAAACAGATCAGTAAAAAAATAAAATTACAACGAAGTCATTATTAGTTATGAAAGTTTTATATGCTGCTGCAGAAATCTCTCCTTTTGCCCGAATGACACATACTGCAGATTTACTGCGTTTTTTGCCTGCATCGTTACAGGATAAGGGGTATGAGATACGAATCCTGTTACCTAAATATGGAACTATTAACGACAGAAGAAACCGGTTGCATGAGGTAATCCGGCTTTCGGGAATTGAGGTTGAAGTAGGCGAGAAAATCGAAAGTATGCGAATAAAAGTGGCAAGTATTCCCAACGCAAAACTGCAGGTTTACTTTCTGGATAATGATACATACTTCAAACGCAAAGCGTTGTTTATGAATCCTGATTCGGGTGAACATTATGATGATAATGACGAGCGTATTGTTTTTTACAGTAAAGGCGTACTGGAAACGGTCATAAAGCTCGGATGGAAGCCTGACATTATTCATTGCCATGATTGGCCGTCAGGTTTGATACCCCTGCTTGTCAGGGAAAAATACAAAGATGTTGACCTGTTCGATGATACACAGATTATATATAATATTCACCACCCCGAAAACAACGGCGTTTTTAATAAAGAACTGATGAATGTTGCGGGGCTGTCGGATCTAAAAGATACAGACAATCTTTTGGACGGTGATAACGTTGACATACGAACCCTCGGGTTAAAGTACAGCGACCATGTTGTTACCGGCAATCATCTGAGGGACGAACTGGATGATCTTTTTGATGAATTGGGAATCAAGCCGACCAAAATTCAGGGGTCACCCGAAGATGTTTCAGATCAATTTGCACAATACTATGACAGCATTGCCGGTTCAGACGACAGTGATGAAGAATAATTTTAAAAGTTGAGTGGTATTTCACATTGCAGAATTACATTAAATGTGTCTTTCATTTGAAAGATTCTTTTTGGACGTTTTTCATTGGTGGTTTAATTTTTATACTGAGTATAAGCGGATGTGAAGACCCGGGACCGGTAGGAAATTCCCTGACCGGATCTGAAACTGAGCTTGTTGTAGATACACTCAGTATCGGTTCCGTGGAATCCGATACATTAAATCCGTTTTCAGGACAACGCACTTATTTCTCTTTAGGTCAGTTCGACGACCCTCTGTTCGGACTGATGTCGGCTTCAGCTTATCTGAGGCCAAATCTTCCATCCACTACTTCATCCGATACCCTGGAGGAAGATGCCAATATGAAGTTGCGTTTAATTTTTGATACCGGCCAGGTTTACGGGGATTCTCTGCAATCGGGAAGTTTTGATATCTATGAAATTGATCAGCGCTGGAGAGGGAAGGCCTGGCGGTTAAAGGATCAGATAAGTTTCGATAACAGTCAAACCGTCGGCTCCTTTACTCTTGGAGAAGAAGATTCTCTTGATGTGTTACTGAATGAAGAATGGGTAAATAAATACCGCTCGCATTTTGAAGATGTATCTGCTGACAGAGATTCCACATACCGAGAAAATTTTCACGGGCTGGCAATTATTCCGCGGGATAATTCGAAGATATTGCCCCTTGAAGCGGAAAATACACGTTTTGTAATTGAAAATCCGGAAGCAGATACTTTTGACGTAGTGACGCGACATTGGGCGTACAGTTTGGAGCGTAACGAAAATGTCACATATCCGGAAGGTACGGAACCCTTATTCAGTACCTTTGAAAGGGTTATGAATTTTGATCTGGATCTGGCAGAACAGGAATTCTCTGTTTCAAATATTTCGAAAGCCGAGATTATATTTTATGTAGAAAACTTCGAAATGGAACAATCTCTCGAATCTGAATCTACTGCTACAAATCGTCCGCTGGTTAATAACATTCAATTGCATTTGGCTGATGCTTCAGAAATTCCAGCTGGTATCGATCCGGGAAATCCTGTGGCGGTGGGTTCCTATGATGAAGAAAATAAAGGCTACCGGTTTAATGTTACTTCATTTTTAAAAGCTGCTGTCCAGAACCAAATTAATCCCAATGAGCGTTTATATGTAGCGATTGCTAATAATGGAACAGTGAAGTCAACACTGTTTCATTTGAACGATAAAGATCAACCGGACAAAAATCCTCAGTTAATTGTAACTTCAGTTAAAAATACAAGCACTTCGAATTGAAGAAAATAGTATTTACAGTAATTTTATTTTGCTTATATAGTGCTCCAGCCTTCGCACAAACTGAAGGCGGCCAGGCTACCAGCGGATCTGTGTATTCCCGAATAGGTGTGGGTCTGCCGGCCGACTTAACGAGCCCGGCTGCCGATGGAATGGGATTGACCGGAGTATCATTCAGTGAGCCTTATGTGACGGGGTTAGCTAATCCCGCTCAATGGGCGAATACGGTATTCGGAATGGGGACCGGCGGTTTAAATTTAACGAATTTTAAGTCCACTGATTCCTCGGCTGAAGCAACTAATACCTCTTTCAGTGTTAATCAGTTTCAATTGCAGTTACCTCTCATAAGCGGTGAATTGGGTCTTTCCGCCTCTTTTTCGCCGGTTACCAATGCTTCTTATCGAACATTTCGACAGGGTATGGAGGTATTTGAATCCGGCGCTGTGAATGACACCCTTCTTTATGAAATCGATAATCGTGGCAGCGGAGGTATAAACCGGGCCGAAATTGGCGTGGGATGGAGAATAAACTCCAATATATCGGTTGGATATGCTGGTTCGCTGGTTTTTGCCTCCATAAAAAATGATATCAGAAGCACTTTTCTGGACCAGTCTTTCCAACCAGTGAGTTTTCAACTCCGGACCAGCGGTATCGGATTCGGAAACCGGTTTGGTACCTATTTTACATTTCCCGCTCTGTTCAAAGATCAGGATCAATTGAATTTAGGTTTCACAGCCAGTCTCCCGGTACAGCTCGATGCAGAACGGATTCAGGAAACTAATACAAATAATCAAACCATAACTATTGACGACGGACCTGCTTTAGGAAAAGGGGATATCAATTTACCAATGATGCTCAGTGGTGGATTGAGTTATCGGCCGATTTCCCGCTTGATGATTGCAGCTGAGGGTTTATATGAGAATTGGTCTGATTTTGAGAATGAAATTAATACCAGCGCTAATCAGTTATATACAGACAGGTACAAAATTGGCGGCGGGCTGAGTTATTTTCCCTACTTGTCCAATTCAAACAAATTCCTGTCGAATTTTAAATACCGTGTGGGAACATCATACGATACCGGCCATCTCCAGATAGACGGGCAGTCTATAGAGACAGTAAAGTTTTCATTCGGCCTGGGAATTCCTGCTCAGAGAAATGCATCTTCTATAGATATTAGTTTTGATTACGGAATTCGGGGAACAAATAACGGAAATTTGGTCAAAGAACAAATATGGGGTATTCGTTTATCCCTTAATTTGGCGGAAAGGATGTTCTATATTCCCAAATTACAATAATAATACATGTGAAACAGTTTAATCTATGAACACAATATAAAACGCAGAGCTATGAAAAAGCTAATAATAATTACTGCGCTTATTTTATTCAGCAGCAGCTGGTCTTTAGCGCAACAGCAAGAACAGCCTCCCGGCGGAATGCAGGAGTTGGGTGCTTATTCTATCTTTTTTGAACACTATAAAAATGAGTCATACGAGAGTGCTATCAGATACGGCAGATGGATCTGGGTAAATATGCCGAAACAACTAAAGGGATATAATAAATTTGATCTGGAAAAAAATCTGGATCGACTCATTAAATCCTATGGTGGAGCTGCCGAGAATGCCAGTGATCCTTCTGTCAGAGAAGCATATATCGATACTGCACTGATAATTTTTGATAAAGTCTTTGAAAATTTTTCAGAAGATCAAATTGATTATTACAACTGGCATCTGAGAAAAGGGCGTTTCTACCAGACACATTCAGATAATATCGATAATGCTTCTGATAAAGCCGGTGAAGAATATACAAAAGCATTTAACATGAAACCTGAGGAATTCACTGAACTGGGCGATGGTTACTATGTCCGGGTAATGATCCAAAGCTTAATATCCGCCGGTGAAAAAGATCTGGCGCTCAGAATGATCAATGAGGCAGAACCTCACGCCGGTGAAAAGCTGAAGGATTATTTTAATGAAGCTCGTAACGACCTGTTTGAAAATCCGGAAGAACGGATAACCTTTTTGGAGGGCAGGCTTGAAGAGGAACCTGAAAACGTAGAGATACTGAATCAGCTTCGTGAACTTTACCGCAATCAGGGAATGAATGACAAGGTGATGGAGATCAATAATAAACTATATGAAATTAATCCTAACCTTGAAAATACTCAGAGGTTGGCAGAAGCAGCTCTCAGCAATGCTGACTATGACCAGGCAATCAGATATTTGAAAGAAGCGATAGATAAATCTGATGACAATGAGCAAAAAGCTGAACTTGCCCTGGAAATTTCAGATGCCTATCTGAATAAAGAAGAATTGCAACAGGCAAGAAGTTTCGCACATGAAGCGCAAAAGCATAATTCTAAGTCTGGTGAACCATTAGTACAAATTGCCGATATTTATGCGCAGGCTATCAATCAATGTACCAGCGGACGAAAATTGACGCGTGATGATAAGGTTGTATACTGGCTGGTTCTGGATTATTTGGATAAAGCCAAAAGTACCGATTCATCTGTCGCAAATAATGTTGATCGTAAATACGATGCTTATGAACCGGTTACTCCAACCACTGAAGAGAAATTCTTCAATGGATGGGAAGAAGGCGATACAATTGAGGTAGATGAATCAATAAATCAATGTTACAGCTGGATCAGTGAATCCACCACTGTCCGATAAATTTTAAATATCGGCAAACATTCTTATCTTTCGTACTCTATCAGGCAGTGCGGCCGGGCAAATGTGTCGCACTGCTACTTTTTCACCTCTTTTCGATTTTTAAAATTTATAACTACAGTTCCAACCTCTTTGACTACAGCTCCTGATATTATGCTGTACAAGGTTGTTTTAACTATAAGAAACATGGAATTTAATGGGACGTTCAAGAAATAAGAAAAACCGTAACCGAAAAAATAAAGGCAGCAATAACGTTTTTGTACCGCGCTTTAATGACAATAAAAATGTGCGGGTGGCAGGACGATATCGTGGTGTTGTCGAAATCAATGAGAAGAATTACGGCTTTGCCAGGAAAATAGACTACGAATTCAGCTATGAGCCGGGCGATCCTTTCCTAAAGCCGAATGAAGTCAAGCATTATAACCTGCGGCCGGGACTTGTTATTGAAGGAGAATACGAGGAAGACCAGAACGGGCACCGGCATGTACACTCTATTGAAAAGATAAACGGCCGCGATCCTATGGAGTGGCAGCGGGCAACACGTTTTGAACTGCAGACACCCATTATGCCCAACCAGCCGATTAAGCTTGGCGTTGATGCTGATGATATTGAAATGCGGGTGATTGATTTGGTCGCTCCTATCGGGAAAGGTCAGCGTGCATTGATTGTATCACCCCCACGTACCGGTAAAACTGTACTATTAAAGAAAATTGCGGAGTCTGTCTGTAAACATCATCCGGATATTCATACTGGCGTATTGCTGGTTGATGAACGACCGGAAGAAGTGACGGATTTTCTGCGTACGACCGAGGCTGAAGTATTTGCTTCATCTAATGACAAACCAACGGAAAACCATATCCGGGTGACCGAGCTGGCACTGGGTTATGTAAAGCGAAAAGCCGAGATGGGCGATGATGCCGTACTCCTCATCGATTCCCTGACACGACTTGGCCGGGCCTATAATAACATTCAGTCGAACAGCGGGCGTACACTTTCAGGCGGACTAGATATCAGGGCCCTGGAGATTCCGAAGAAGATATTCGGATCGGCGCGAAAAATCGAAGGCGGCGGATCGCTGACTATTATCTCCACTTGCCTGATTGAAACAAACTCGCGCATGGACGATCTGATTTTTGAAGAATTCAAGGGAACCGGTAACATGGAACTGGTACTGGACCGGGAGCTGGCCAATGACCGTATTTTCCCGGCTATTAATATCAGCTCTTCGGGCACACGAAATGAAGAAAAGTTTATTGAAGATTCTCTTGAAGAGCGAAATATGGTGCGCCGTTATCTCCTCAAGAAATCACCGAAAGAGTCGATGACCAGCCTGCTCAAAGTCCTCAAAAACACCGAAAGCAACGAAGAGCTGCTAAACCAGATCGCAGCAATGGTGTGACCAGTAAATCAACCTAAAACCACAGGTGTCATTCTGAGCGAAGGACGTACATTTGG
>CAZPWQ010000026.1:8614-32671 GCA_964590495.1 uncultured Balneolaceae bacterium | reverse complement strand
TGAGCTGAATATCCACAATTTCACGGATATGCTCTTTGGTGAGCGGATGAAAGACAATGATATCGTCGACCCGGTTCAGAAATTCGGGACGAATTGATTTTTTCAGCTGATCTATCAGCTGATCCTGAAGTTTGCTATATACTTCCTCCGTAAACTCACCGCCGGTTTCCTCGATCTTATCCTGGATCAGGTGCGATCCGATATTGCTGGTCATTATGATAATGGTATTGGTAAAGTCGACGGTTACACCTTTGTTGTCAGTCAGACGTCCTTCATCCAACACCTGAAGCAGCATGTTGAATACATCGGCATGCGCCTTTTCTATTTCATCGAGGAGAATAACCGAATAGGGCTTGCGGCGAACTGCTTCTGTAAGCTGACCGCCTTCATCATATCCCACATAACCCGGAGGGGCACCGACCAAGCGGCTGACGCTGTGACGTTCCATATATTCGCTCATGTCTATCCGTACAATGGCATCTTCGTCATTAAAGAGGAAATCAGCCAGTGAGCGTGCAAGTTCAGTTTTACCGACACCCGTGGAACCGAGAAAGAAAAAGGAGCCGATCGGACGTTGTTCATCCTGGAGGCCTGCACGGGAACGCCGTACGGCATTGGAGACTGTTTCAATGGCCGGATCCTGTCCGACAATACGCTTGTGCAGCTCTTCTTCAAGATGAATTAATTTCTGGCGTTCACTTTGCAGCATCTTGCGTACCGGAATTCCGGTCCATCGGGAAACGATATCGGCAATATCTTCATATTCCACTTCTTCCTTGAGCATGGCCCTGCCTTCCTGAACCTCATCGATCTGCTCTTTTGTATCCTCCAGATCCTTTTCAAGCTGGTTGATAGTCCCGTAGCGAAGCTCCGCTACCTTTTCGTAGTTGCCTTCCCGCTCAGCCTTTTCAGCCTGATTGCGGGCCGTTTCAACAGCTTGTTTGAGATCGCGCGTTTTTTTGATCAGGTCACGCTCCGTGTCCCACTGGTTGCGCATTGATGAGCGTTGCTCCTCAAGATCGGCAAGCTCTTTTTCAATGCCTTTTATTTTTTCTTCATTCTGATCCCGCTTCAGGCCTTCCCGCTCAATTTCAAGCTGTCGTATCTGCCGCTCGATCTGATCGAGCTCTTCGGGCATGGAGTCTATCTCCAGCCGCAGGCGTGATGCAGCTTCGTCGATAAGGTCGATCGCTTTATCCGGCAGAAAACGTTCACTAATGTAACGATGAGACAGTTCCGCGGCAGCTACAAGGGCTTCGTCTCTTATTTTTACACCGTGGTGCAGCTCATATCGCTCCTGGAGCCCGCGCAGGATCGAGACCGTATCTTCAACCGAGGGCTCGTTGATAAGCACCTTCTGCATTCTGCGTTCCAGGGCCCGGTCCTTTTCAATATGTTTCCGGTATTCGTCGAGGGTTGTAGCTCCGATGGCGTGCAGTTCACCCCGCGCAAGAGAAGGCTTCAGGATATTGGCGGCATCCAGAGAACCTTCAGCCGCACCACCCCCGACCAGTGTATGAATTTCATCGATAAAGAGGATGATTTCTCCGTCGGAGTCAATTACTTCTTTAACGACGGCTTTAAGCCGTTCCTCAAATTCACCGCGGAATTTTGTTCCGGCTACAAGCGCCCCCATATCGAGGGCAACAAGACGTTTGGACTTCAGGCTTTCGGGCACGTCTCCTCGGTTGATCCTGAGGGCGAGTCCTTCTGCGATAGCCGTTTTACCGACTCCGGGTTCCCCAATCAACACAGGGTTGTTTTTAGTGCGGCGCGAGATAATCTGCATAATCCGGCGAATTTCATGATCGCGACCAATAACCGGATCGAGCTTGTTTTTTTCAGCCAGTTCGTTAAGGTCACGGCCATATTTTTTTAGCGAATTATACCGGCTTTCCGCATTGGGATCATCCACTTTTTGGGATCCGCGGACATCCTGCAGTACTTTGAGTACGTCATCCTTTTTAACCCCCTGCTGTTTCAGCAGGCTTCCGGCTTCATTTTTGGAATCAAGCATGCCGATAAGCACGTGCTCGGAACTGATATATTCATCTCCCAGATCGTCTGCCGATTGCCGGGCCTTATCAAACAGTTCTTTGGAATCATTCGACAGATACTGCCCCGACACCGAAGCTCCTTTTACCACGGGTAACTTATCGATCCGCTGTTCAAGCTCGGTTTTCAACTGCGGTAAACGAATGCCTATTTTATTCAGGATGGTATTAACGACATTATCGCTGTCACTTAACAGGGCCAGCAGAATATGAGCCGGATCAACCGCCTGATGATTATTGCCGGAAGCTATTTCAACTGCGGCCTGAATAGCTTCCTGTGCTTTTAGAGTAAATTTATCAAAATTCATAACACTTCAATATTTGACAATTGTTTATTGATTTCTACCTGTAATAGAAACCAATATCGTACCGATATTTAAAATCTGCCGTTATTACAGTAAATAACCATGAGTTATGTCCTTTTTATAATTTTTTACGCCAAAATTTTCGAAGGGTGTCAGATCTATACTGCCGGTTAATTACTTCAGGAGAGTAAAGTGTGACATATTGGAAGCTTTTTTGTCGAAGGTATAGGTAGTGCTGCAGTTCTCTTTAGTATTTAAAACTCCTATATAACAATCTGAAAAATCAGCTTTACTTTCTATATAAAGGGAACAGGCTTTTTCAACCAGAGCAGGTTCCTGAAATGAGAAACTTTTCGTTTGGAAAATTTGATCAATTACCATCAGGAATTCTTGTCGTGTGTAACCATATACATTCGTCAGAACCCAGTCAAGTTCAGCCAGAACAACATGATTTATAATAAACGTCGTATTTTTCTTACAACTATCAAAAAACTGCTGAACTTTATCAGCCTGAGCCGGATCATCATTAGTCAGATAACGTACCAGGATATTCGTATC
This sequence comes from uncultured Balneolaceae bacterium, assembly GCA_964590495.1. Lineage (GTDB taxonomy): Bacteria > Bacteroidota > Rhodothermia > Balneolales > Balneolaceae > CAZPWQ01. The sequence continues at coordinate 29,754 of CAZPWQ010000026.1, read as the reverse complement.
AAGACCTATAGTCATTTTTTATATTTTTCTCTCAAGTATTCAGTAACACCTTCATTCATTTCTTCTATTGACAGGGCTTTTTGACCGGGCCTGTACAGAATCCCCTTAAGTCTCTCAATAGATTTTTTTTGAGGATATATTTTAATCTTGCCATCTTCTTCTTCGACGAAATTAATCCTGTCGCCGGGACTGATATTTAGCTTTTCCCGGATTTTTTTGGGAATTGTTATTTGTCCTTTACTGGTTACTTTTGCCTGTTCCATAGGTATCTATTTCTTTACTCCTTACTTCAAGTAAGGAATTAATTCTGAACTATTCAACGTTTCTTTTCGGTTAATTATTGAATGCTGGAAAAGAAACAGACGGTAAATTATGGATAAGACAGATATTTCGGGAATAACGCTGGAACTGAAAAGAGGAGATATCGCTGCGCAGGATGATATGGATGCCGTAGTCAATGCGGCCAATGCGGAGCTGAGAATCGGGGGCGGAGTAGCGGGAGCCATACACCGGACAGCCGGCCCTAAGCTGGCGGAAGAAACGCGTTCTATGGCACCTGTCAAACCCGGTGAAGCTGTGATTTCGGGTGCTCACGATCTGCCGAATGAATATGTGATTCATTGTCTGGGACCTGTTTACGGGAGGGATAAGCCGGAAGACGAGATCCTGCAAAGCTGTTACAGGGAGGCGTTGACTCTTGCCGAACATCACGGTATCGAGCGCATTGCATTTCCGGCCATTTCCACGGGAGCGTTTGGTTATCCTACAAAAGAAGCGGCAGAGATAGCTTTCAAAACCGTAAAAGATGAGGCGGAAAGTTTATCCGCTGTGAAAGTAATACTTTTTGTACTCTGGAGTGAAGGGGATTTTAAAACGCACAAGGCAGTTATGGAGGAGGTTTTCGGGTAAATCAACCTGACAGTTTTTTTCAAAACATCTGCCACCGGAGGTGGCGGAGTTGTGCGTGTCGAACCAGAGGTTCGGCACGAGAAAGAAGGAGGGGGAATTTTGTACGCCTGTTTACTTTGCATCTCCCAACTACGATATCCAACTCTCCTCGTTCCGCATAATAAACAGTAAAATCATTTACCGTAAATATCATTCAGCACCCCGGCAAGACGAATGCCGCCTTTGAGGAGCTGCTTTTCAACGGTGTCAAAATTCTTATACTGATATTGATATCCTATTTGTCTGTCGTCCGGCAGATCATACACCTGGTCACGTAATTCCACCGCCTCATAAGCCCAGTCCATAACGCCCGAATTCTGCCATTCTTCAACCTGCTTTTGGGTAGGATGATTTACGCTCGCTGATAATTCTGTATAGCTGAGTTTGGAATCATCGATCATCTCACTGTCCCATACCCGGTGCAGGTTTGAGGAGTTATTAAACCATTCCACGTCTATAAGGTTACCGCCCTGATCTTCACCGGTTCCGACGTGCAGTGGCTGATGGATATCTCCAACCAGGTGTATCAGCATTTTAAGCTTTTCTTCCTCTTCTTTAGTCGTCAGGTTGCCTTCTGACAAATCTTCTATGATCGTTATAATTTCATTGATCAGATCGCCATTGGGATTTTTTTCTGTTTGTGCGTAAGTCATCCCGTCCGGGATTGTAACCCAGTGCAAGTCATGGGTGTAATTGTAATCAGGGTCGGATCTGATTTCATCCATCCAGGTGGAGGCGATCGCCATCGATTCGTGACCGAGAATACGATTAATCTCTTTTTGCGCCTCAGCTGTAAGATATTCAGCTGCAATATCACCAACCACCCGATGACCGGTTTTCCCCCAAATTAAAGAATTACCATCTGTGCTGAATGGTAAAAAAAGAAGGAGTAATGAAATAAGCGTACTTAAAAACATACAGGGAAATCTTATTTTAGTTGTGTGAATCATGGAATATCAGCATTATTTAAAAGGAAAGTAAAGTCATTAACAGAATTCGAGCATCTTTTATCTTTTCGCTTAATGGACTTTTTACTCGATGTTTTTTTCATGGTATTTCATACCACACTGATCCTGTTCAATCTGTTTGGATGGATCTGGAAGCGAACCATGCGACTGAACCTGGTTACGTTGGGACTTACGGCGGCATCATGGTTTGGTTTGGGCATCTGGTACGGCTGGGGATACTGTCCGTGTACCGACTGGCACTGGCAGGTCAGGCGCCGATTGGGAGATACCGATTTGCCGGCTTCCTACATTACATTTCTGCTGGAACAATACACCGGCTGGTCACCTGCGGCACATATTGTTGATGCGGCAACGCTCGGATTTTTTCTGTTAGCCGTAATATGTTCAATCTATGTTAATACAAAGGGCAAGACTTTGATTGATTAATTAATGTCTGTCAAATCACCTTGATATTTGGAGGCATTATAGTAACTTCAATAAAAGCAGGGAGTTAGCTTTTAATAAATCCAAACAAACTTATTCTATTTATGAAACCATTGACATCTGCAATCCTGCTCCTTTTTTGTTGCATGTCGGCAAATGCACAGGATTACGCCCAAAAGCAACTCGAGAACTCACCGCGTCATCACGAATGGGTGAAGATTGAACAGGGTGACAGGACCATACAAAATTTTGTAGTGCATCCCGAGAAGGGTGAAAATAGCCCCGCAGTTATCGTAATTCATGAGAACAGGGGACTGACAGACTGGGTGAGGAGTTTTGCCGATCAGCTGGCAGCCAAAGGATATATAGCTGTTGCCCCTGACCTGCTTTCAAGTTTTGATGAGGAACACAGCAGAACGGCCGATTTTGCAAGTTCTGACGAGGCCCGGAGTGCTCTGTACGAACTTGATCCTGACCAGATAACAACCGACTTAAAAGCCGTACAAAAATACCTGCCTGAAATATCTTCTTTTAATGGGAAAATTGCTGTAGCGGGATTTTGCTGGGGCGGATCACAGACATTTCGTTATGCTACCAATGCTTCAAATGTAAATGCAGCTATGGTTTTTTACGGAAGTCCTCCGGAAAAGGAACGGCTGAAGAATATAGAAACTCCGGTTTACGGATTTTACGGAGAAAATGACCAGCGAATAAATGCTACCATACCATCCACCGAAGAAGCGATGAATGAGCTGGGAAAAACCTATGACTATGAAATTTATGAAGGCGCAGGTCACGCTTACATGCGCGCCGGAGATGATCCTGAGGGGCCGGAAGCTGCTAAAGAAGCCAGGGATAAATCGTGGGAACGGCTGATTGAGATATTATCTGATCTCTGATATATGTAATACCTCTTAGCTCCTTCAAGCGTCCACGCTTGAAGGGTTGTATATGGTGCGAAGCAGTGCCTTATACCATGGAAAGGTTCAAGCGTGGATGTTTGAACCAGCCGCCGTTGTGTTAGGAATAAACTTAAATATTTTACTGCTGCTCGGCCAGTTTCTTAAAGAGCTTCTCTTCTTCATCAGATAGTTTTTCAGGCACCTGAACCTGTATCCGTACGAAAAGATCACCCTTTTTGGAAGAATTGCGGAATTCCGGCATACCCATACCACTCAGTCGAAAAAGCTTGCCTCCTGATGTACCGGCGGGAATACTGAGTTTGGCTTTGCCGCTGATGGTATTAACGACTGTCTCACCGCCGAGAACAGCTGTGTACAGATCGATTGGGTGATCGTAATAGAGATTGTTACCTTTTCGCTCGTAACCTTCGGGTATATTAATTCTTACTGTCAGAAACAGGTCTCCGCGCGGACCTCCACCGGCTTTTGATCCGCCTTTACCTTTTAGTTTCAGGCGCTGGCCATCTTCAATACCGGCCGGGATTTTCACCTTCATTTTTTCACCGCTCACACGAATTGTGCGGGAAGTCCCTTTAAAACATTCATGGAGAGATATAGTAACTTCAGCTTTCACGTTTTGTTTTTGGCTGCGTTTTTGTGGTCCATTTCGAAAAGACTGTTTTTGACTTTGCCGGGCTTGTCTAAACGTACTGCCGCCACCGAAAATAGCTTCAAAGAAGCTGGAGAAAGGGCTTCCGCCACCTCTGGGCGACGAGCCACTGCCGAATAAATCTTCCATATTTATATTCGCGCGATACTGCTGGCTGCCAAAACCTCCATGCCCCTGTCGCGTGTAATCAGCCCAGTTGAATTCATCTGCTGAACCCCCGGCTCGCTGATACTGTTTCCAGTCCTTGCCGACTTTATCGTACAACTTACGTTTTTCAGGATCTTTCAGTACTTCGTACGCTTCACCGATCTCCTTAAATTTTTCTTCGGCAGAGGGATCATCAGGATTCTTATCGGGGTGATGCTTTGCTGCAAGCTTTCTATATGCTTTCTTTATTTCATCCTGAGAAGCGTTTTTACTTACGCCAAGTATATCATAATAGTTTTTATACTCCATAATCAACTAATTTATGGGGGAGAACCTTAATAATTTCTATTTATTAATGTAGCAAATAAAATGCCATGGAAGAAAAGCTAACGTTTTGTCAATCATTTTCAAGAAATCTCGTCACCTTGTCATAAAAAAACCCCTGCCGTCAGGCAGAGGCTTAATCTTAAGAAATGAAATGTAAATCAGTCGACTATAATTCAAATGCTACATATTGGGTATTTCCACCACGAATAACTTTCAACAAAACTACGCTTTCATCCTGTTGTGAAATATCACTGATAATGGCTTTGAAATCAGAGCTGTCTTCAATAGGCTGGCGATCAGCTTCAACAATGACATCGCCTTTTTGGAGTCCCTGGCGCTGTGCATTACTGCCACGGGCCACCTGTGTAACAACTACACCATTTTGCTTGGGATCCAGTTCAAGCTGTTGTGCTATTTGCGGGGTCAGATCACGGATCTGGAATCCGAGTCTTTGCTCCATATTTTGATTTCTTTCGGGAGATTGATTTGTTGCCATTTCTTCGGGCCATTCTTCCGAGGTGACGGTGATTTCCCTTTCTTCACCATCACGTATTATTTCGAGTGTAAATTCAGTACCCGGTGATGAAATAGCGACGTCTGTACGGAAAGCTCCCCAGCTCCTCAGGGGTTTGCCATTGTAACTTTTTATGACATCACCCTCTCTGAGTCCGACCTTGTCAGCAGGTCCCCCTTCCTCTACAGAACCAACAATTACTCCTTGTGCTTCACTCAGGCCCAGAGCTTTGGCCATTGTTCGGTCCACTTCACCACCGAAGGAAAGTCCCAGGTAACCCCGTACAAATTCACCCTCTTCAATGAGTGATTTCATAACTTTCTTTGCCATATCTATAGGAATAGCAAATCCTATTCCTTCACTTCCGCCCGAACGGGATGCAATGGCTGTGTTAATGCCTATAAGTTCTCCATCCATATTTACAAGTGCCCCGCCCGAATTACCGGGGTTGATAGCTGCATCGGTTTGTATAAAATCCTCATAACCGCCTCCCTGGTTAATGAGTTCCAGCGTCCGCTCCTTGGCTGAAACAATCCCCATTGAAACCGAATGGGCCAGTTCTTGACCAAGAGGACTGCCGATAGCAAGAACCATTTCACCTACACGCAGATTATCGCTGCTGCCAAGCTTGATGACATCAAGATTTCCGCCGTCAATTTTAAGTACGGCGATATCGGTTAAAGGGTCAGTGCCAACAATTTCGGCATTAAACTTTCTGTTATTATAAAGCGTCAATTCAATTTCGTCAGCATTTTCCACTACATGATTATTTGTCAACACATAACCGTCCTTTGAAACTATAACTCCGGAACCGGATCCTTCTCTTTGGTATTGCCTGGAATCACCTTCCGGTTGACCGAAAAAGCGGCTGAAGGGATCGGGGGGAGCTTCGACAGTCTTGGTAACACGTACGGTAACTACGGTAGATTTGGCTTGTTCTGCAATATTAACAATCGCATCATTAAAGTCCCGCAGCGAGCTGATCGGTTTATTATCAGCTGTATCAATATTCGTCGTTGCTGTAAGATCGGGAGGGGAAATTACCGATGCTCCATTCGAGGGAAAATCAATCGAATAGAAGCCAACGAGTAAAACAGCAATCAATGCAATAAGCAGATGAGATGAACGGAAATGATTCATGTTGATCTCCATGTTTGAATAAAGTTAATCGTTTAATAATTTCAACAAAAGGTCACTTCATAAACATTTTTTAAAAGCTAATTATTGTATAAAATTAAATTTGAGATCCTAATGTCCGAAATCTGAAAGAGCAAATCCGAAATCCGAATGTTCAAAATCCAAAACGGCTGCTGTTAATCAAAAGACAAGCAGAATATAACTGTTCGAGCTACTTTAATTTTTAAAGCTCAAATGTTTCGAATTTTGAATATTCGGATTTTGATTTTCAACAATTCGTACTTCGGATCTTAAGACCCAGAATTAAAAAGACGGAGTTGCATCTCCTGCAACTCCGTCGAGTATATTCTTTGGCCTGAATGGGTTTAGCTGATTTCGATTTGCTTCTTAACTTTCTCTTCGTCCTTGTCAACGGTGATGTTTAAAAGTCCGTTTTCATAGGTAGCTGAAATACTATTTTCATCTACACTATCGGGAAGTTGAAGCGAACGATTAAAGGAACCGTAGCTGGTTTCAACACGGTGGAAAGTTTTGCCTTTTTCTTCATTTTCGAACTTCCGTTCACCACTGATGGTTAAGCGTCTGTTCTCAAGGCTGATGTCGATATCCTCTTTTTCCATACCGGGAAGTTCGGCTGTAATCAGAAATTGGTTTTCAGTTTCTGAAATATCGATTCCGGGTACGAAATTATCGCGACGCGTGCTTACAATATCATTAAAAAATTCATCCATGATATCAGAGAACCGATTAGACATCAGATCGTTTGTCGGTCGGGTATATCTGGCAAGTTTCATAATAAATACCTCTTGTAGTTTTTGGTTGAATTAAATGTTCAAATTCACCATTAAGAAAAGCAAGCAGTATGCCACTAATAATTTCGGATGGCCCATACTGACATTAAGCCAATCTTGTCATGCGTTTTTTTCAGTTGTTATCAGAAGGGAGAATATTTTGTCACTGTGCCGGTCGCCAATCCGACAGCCGACTGCTTTTATGGCAGGATAGCAATGAACAATGAGCAATGAACAGTGAAGGCTTAAAGAAGTGAGTTCTGCACTCCGAGTTCTGTTTTGCAGGAAAGATATATAGACAGGAAAGGTATATAGATTAAACTCTATACGCCGAAAAGGCTACTTCACCAAAACCCACACGTAACCCGTAACCTACCTGTAGCTCTGATTCCATTCTTTAGCAATCAGGAAAGCCAATTCCAGGCTTTGCTGGTAATTGAGGCGCGGGTCGCAGTACGATTCATAATTTTTATGAAGTTCCCCTTCATGAAGACCGCGGGCACCGCCGACACATTCTGTAACATTATCGCCGGTCAGTTCAAGGTGAACACCGCCAAGGTAACTTCCCTGGTTTCGATGAATAGCAAACGTTTTTCGTATTTCAGAAATAATATCATCAAAATTTCGGGTCTTAATATCAGAATCGGTTGAAAATGTATTCCCGTGCATCGGATCGCAGCTCCATACAACAGGCATGCCTTCATGTTTTATCCGTTTAATTAAATCCGGCAAACCTTTTTCGACTTCTTTATTGCCGAAACGGGTTATCAATACGATTTTACCCGCTTCATGAATGGGATTTAACCGGTCGATCAGCTTGAGCGTATGATCGAGATCGTAATTCGGACCAATTTTAATTCCGACAGGATTTCGAATCCCCCGCAAATATTCTACATGAGCGCCACCAAGATCGCGGGTGCGGTTTCCGAGCCAGACGAGGTGAGCATTCAGGTTATACCAACCTTCCCTTCGGGGCACACGTTGTGTCTGCGCCGACTCATAATAGAGGTTAAGCCCTTCATGAGAGGTATAGATATTGATTTTTTGAAGCGTATTGAATTCGTTCGGAGTAATTGTCTCCATAAAATTCACCGCTTTCTGGATGGAATTAACCATCGCCTCATACTCTTTGTAATACTCATTTTCCTTCATGAAATCGAGCTCCCAGTATTCTGGATGATGCAGATCGGCAAAACCTTCATCAGAGAGGGCACGCAGGAAATTAAGAGTTAAAGCAGATTTATTATAGCCTTCCAAAAGACGTTTTGGATCGGGACGCCTCGCTTTCTTTTCGGGCTTGATACTGTTGATCAGGTCACCGCGATAATTTTCGATTTTTTTTCCGTCGACCATTTCAAAATCGCGGGACCGCGGCTTGGCGTACTGGCCGGCAATACGTCCGACCCGCAGTACTGGAGTTCCCATTTCATGGATCAGTATGAAACTCATCTGCAGTAATACCTTTAACAGGTTTACAATCTTTGGCGATTTGCAGTCATCAAAGCTTTCCGCACAGTCGCCGCCTTGCAGCAAGAATCCTTTTCCCGCCGCAATATCGGCCAGTTTTTTCTTCAGTGCTTCAACTTCCCAGGAAGTAATCAGAGGCGGATTCTTTCGAAGCTCTTCATATGCAGCTTCAAGTTCAGCCTTGTTTGGATATTCCGGTAATTGTTTAACCGGGAAATTCTTCCAGGAAAGGGGGGTCCAGTCTTTGGGATTTGCTATCTCAGGGGCTACCACTTTTTGTTCGGAAAACATGAAATGTTAATTACTTCGGGCAATTTAATTTAAACGCTAATTTTAGCCATTTATATTCTAAGGAGCAATATTTACCTGCTGTATCCTCTAAGAATATCCGCAAGAAATTATTTTACTTCTTATTGGATAGGCTCACGTTCAAATATGCCTTGTCTGTTAATATAACCGAATTTACCGGCAATTTTCACAAGAGCAAAATTTCCTCTGAATCCCCAGGCATCATCGTAAACAGGATCTGCAACAAAATTTCCGCGTGAATTAATAAAGCCATACTTGTTTCCTGTGCGTACTTTTGCCAATCCTTCCGAAAAAGGATACGCTTCATCAAACCGGGGTTTAATGATAAATTGTCCCTCACGATTGATATAGCCGTAGGACTTTTTCTCCAGGTCCGACTGATCTTTTGGCATGGCCACAACAGCTTTTCCTCCGGTGAAAGCATAGGCTTCCAGATACTGCGATTCGATAGCAATTTGGCCGTTTGAATCAATATATCCCCACTGTTCGTATTCGAGCTGTACAGGTGCCAGCCCTTCTGAAAAAGATTTAGCTTCACGATACTGGGGTTCTATTACAAAGTCTCCCTCGGTATTAATATATCCCCACTCCTTGAAATCCTCGGTCATAACCAGAGCCAATTCTTCTGAAAAGGAATGGGCTTCTTCAAAGAGAGGGTCTATCACATATTCTCCGTCTTCATTGATATATCCCCACAGCCCGTCTTTATTTTTTTGAACTGCGGCAAGTCCGTTGCTGAAAGATCGGGCATTGTTGAACTGCGGTTGAATTTTATACTTTCCTTTTTTTGTAATATAACCATAGCTGCCGGATTCACGCACCAGGGCTAAGTTCCCGGTAAAATTCTCCCCGGAATCAAAAACCGGTTCAATTTTAATATTACCGCGGGGATCTATATATCCTGTTTTCCCCAGAAAATTCACAGCTGCCAGTCCTTCGGAAAAATTATAAGGCCAGGTATCACCATTTAAATAACTGAATTTTGGAGGAATTTCTTCATTCAGGTTGGAATCCAGGAAACCTACTTTATTATTATCGATATAAGGATAAAGCAGGTCATCTTTGGAAATTTCTGAAGTCTTACATGATATAAACATCAGACAGACTAATAGCATGGTAGTCGTTGAATAAACGAATCTCATAGATAATATTTTTGTGGTTTTGAATTTTAACCCCAATTGAACTGTAAAACCAAATGAATGTTCCAGTTTTACCTGTACGGTTCCGTCGGGATGGAATCAGCTTTGGCTATAAGTCCTCTGTATATCATAGCTGTAGCCATCGTTGTAATGGCATACCCATGAACTAATAGCCCCAGGCATTAAGGACGATAGCTGCGATTCCAAATAACAAGAGTTCCAGAGAGAGGTTTTGTGACAAATTAAAACTTTTTTTTAGCGAAACTCTGCCAGCTGGCGGACCATGCACTCTGCCCTTTGCCGTCTCTGTTCTTGAATCATGCAATTTAATGAAGGCACAGGCAATTAACATTTCCAATTATTTTTTATGAGAAATTCAGGTTAATTCAAAGCTTCAAAAGATGCAATTTATCCTTATCTTTGAAAGTTTATTTGAATCTAAAAACCAGATAGCTTTTGCGAGAAAATATAGTCATTCGCGGTGCACGTGAGCACAATCTTAAGAATATAGATGTCAACATACCCCGCGAACAGCTGGTGGTAATGACGGGAATATCAGGATCGGGTAAGTCATCACTGGCTTTCGATACAATTTACGCCGAAGGACAGCGTCGTTTCCTCGAGTCACTGTCCGCTTATGCGCGGCAATTTCTGGGTATGATGGAACGACCCGAGGTAGATTTTATCGATGGCCTATCGCCCGTGATTTCAATCGATCAGAAAACGACAAACCGCAATCCCCGTTCTACAGTTGGCACAGTTACCGAGATTTACGACTTCCTGCGCTTGCTTTATGCCCGCATAGGCATCCCCTATTCCTGGAAGACCGGAAATAAAATGGAGAAACAAACGGCCGACCAGGTTGTAGCCACTATTATGGAAATGGATAAGGGGACCAAAGCCTATTGTCTGGCACCCGTAGTACGCGGGCGAAAGGGACATTACCGGGAACTATTTGAACAGACTATGAAACAGGGTTTTGTACAGGTACGGGTTGACGGCCAATTTATGGATCTGAACGAGGGGATGAAAGTTGACAGGTATAAGACGCACAATATTGAAGTTGTTGTGGATCGTTTTGTAATTAATGACAAAAGTGAAAAGCGTATAGCCGAGAGTGTGCGGATGGCACTTGAGATGGCCGATGGGAACGTAATTTTAGCAGTCCCTAGAGCAGACAGTGAATTTAAAGATTATCTGTTCTCACAAAACCTGTTCGACCCCGAAAGCGGACTTGCTTATGAAGATCCGGCTCCGAATATTTTTTCGTTTAATTCACCTTATGGCGCCTGTCCCAAATGTGACGGATTGGGTTATACCTATGATGTGGATCCCGATCTGGTAATTCCCAATAAAGAGCAGACAATTGAGGGAGGAGCCATTCGCTTTTGGGGTGAACCGCGGGATATTTTTGCTTTTAAACAGCTGGAGGCGGTCCTTAAAACAATTAATCTTGATTTCAAGACTCCGATCAGGGATTTCCCCGATGATGCGATTGAAATTCTCTTCGAAGGCGGCGGTGATGAAAAATTTGATGTGAGCTACGATTTCAGAAATGATAATGTAACGTATAAACATTCTTTCAAAGGTCTGCGCCGGATTATCAGTGAGCAATACGAGGAGAGCAAGTCGAACAAGCAACGTGATAAGGCCAAAGCGTATATGGCCAAAGTGGAATGTCCCGAATGCGGAGGCGGGCGTTTGAACAAGGAGGCACTCTCTTATAAAATTGATCAATATTCAATTGACGAGCTGGTCAATATGGATATTGACACCCTTCGTAATACAATCAATAATTTGGATCTCACAGAACGCCAGCAGGTAATAGGAAGCCAGGTATTGAAGGAGGTACGGGACCGGGTGGATTTCCTGTTGAATGTGGGATTGAATTACCTGACGCTTAACCGGGAGGCACAAACGCTCAGCGGCGGAGAAGCACAGCGTATTCGTCTGGCCACACAGATCGGCACCCAGTTGGTCGGGGTATTATATATTCTTGATGAGCCAAGTATCGGTCTGCATCAACGCGATAATATCAAGCTTCTCCGGTCGCTGGAGACACTTCGGGACCTGGGCAACAGCGTTATTGTTGTCGAGCACGACCGTGAGACTATTGAACATGCGGATTATGTGCTTGACCTGGGCCCGGGCGCCGGTGATCACGGCGGTGAGATTGTTACGGAAGGCAAGCCCGGTGATCTCGACCCGGATTCAATGACTACGAAGTTTTTGCGGGATGAAGAGGTTATTCCCTATCCCGCTACACGACGCAGCGGCAATGATAAAAGTGTCGTTGTGAGAGGCGCACGGGGACATAACCTGAAAGATGTAGATGCCGAAATACCGCTGAGCAAATTTATTTGTGTGACTGGAGTCAGTGGCAGCGGTAAGAGCACCCTGATCAATCAGACGCTCGAGCCGATTTTCTCAGGTTATTTCTATAATTCGAAATCGGTGCCGCTTCCCTATGATGAAATACAGGGACTGGATAACCTGGACAAGGTTATATCCGTGGATCAAAGCCCCATTGGCCGGACACCGCGTTCCAATCCGGGCACCTATACCAAGGTATTCGATCATATACGCAAACTGTTTGCAGAATTGCCGGAGTCCAAAATTCGCGGCTACGACCAGGGCCGCTTTTCTTTTAATGTAAAAGGAGGACGTTGCGAAGCATGTAATGGTGATGGTGTTCGCAAAATAGAGATGAATTTCCTGCCCGACGTCTACGTGACATGTGAAACCTGTAACGGTCGCAGGTATAATCGTGAGACGCTGGAAATATATTATAAAGGGAAAAATATATCCGATGTGCTGGATATGTCGATAAAAGAAGCCAGTGAGTTTTTTGATACGGTTCCTGCAATTAACCGCATTCTTGAAACGATGAACTCGGTGGGGCTGGGTTATCTTACTCTGGGCCAGCCGAGTACCACACTTTCGGGTGGAGAGGCGCAACGGATTAAGCTGGCCCGCGAACTTGCGAAAATCGGAACCGGAGATACGCTTTACATCATGGACGAACCCACGACGGGACTTCATTTCCAGGATGTCCGGATGCTCGTTGACGTAATTCAGCAGCTGGTTGACAAGGGAAATACTGTTATCGTCATTGAGCACAACCTGGATCTTATCAAAGCCGCCGACTGGATTATAGATCTGGGACCGGAAGGAGGCGTAGGCGGTGGCGAAATACTTGCCGAAGGCACACCCGAACAAATTGCTGAAAATGAAAAGAGTTATACGGGCCAATATTTGAAAGAAGAGTTTGAACGTGAGCAACGTAAGAGTGTCAAAGCGTGACGCTAGACATAAGACGGACACGTTGACAAATGTCAACAAGAGAGCAAAGACGATGTCGATATAAATCTCCAAGGTTTTGGAAACCTTGGAGGTTGGGTCAAGGCAGTTTTTTAAGGCCGGCGACAAGGCAAACAAAATAAATACTATCACCGATATTTCTTTGCAAATGCAGGTTAGTTTATATCAATTAATTGTGATAGTTTTATTGCAATGGTGAAAATTTACGCAGTTAATTAAATTCCCAATGTTAACAGGAGGGAGTACCGATGAATTTTTTCTTTAAATGCATTTCGCTATTTATAGGCCTTGCAGTAGTTCTTTTAATACTGGGTCAACTGCTGCTGGAGGAACATCCGGTTGGAGCAATATTATTGTACAGCATTATGATCAGTCTTGTGGCTACACTGATCTATGGATGGATAGATGAAGTTTATGTAAATCCAAAATCCGAATGACCGAAATCCGCATGGTAAATTCGAAGCACGAATGTTCAAAATCCGAAACATTCTAGGCTTTATGTACAAAACAGCTCGAACAGTTCGATCCTGCTCATTTTTTAACCACCGGCAATCGTTTCGAATTTTGGTCATTCGGATTTCGGATTTAATAAATTAACGTTTGTCCTGAAGGGAGTTTCTGCCTATTTTCTGCTTCTAATGAAATATCTACGTTCACATATCCTTCGAATCACTGTAATCGGCCTTCTGTTGTCGGGTTTTGGTATATGTTCCCTGCAACCTGTGCAGAGCGGAAGCAATTCACAGGCTTTTGCGCGCTGGTTGAGTTCAATGGCTAATCATACTGATATTGCTGAAATCAGGCATGAGCTTGATCAGCTTAAAGAATCCAATGTGCGATTTGATCAGATGTTGGAGAAAGCCTCTCAAATCGTTACTGAAAAGAATAATAAATTCAACTTTGCATTTCAGAAAACTGTAGCTTCACAGGTATATCAGTTTCTCCTGATCGAATGGAATCAGTTTAAAACTGATAACTCGATGGCTAATGTACCGTTCCGGCATAGTATGAAATTATCGGTACCATTTAATCTGGATAAAATAGGATCATTAATAGCCGGGACAACAGTTAACAAGCAATTTTTCCCGATTTCACTGGACATGCTGAAATTGATATCCGAACAGCCCCGCCTTCAGATATCAATGATCCCGATGGCAGACGGTATAGCAATCGGAGCACCTTAATTTATCTTTCCTCCTTCTTTTTTTGCCTTTAACGGGCAACTATGTTATTTCCCTAATCAATATTATAAAATTTTCAAATCGATTTGTTATGAAAGGTAATGGAACAAAAATAGGATTTATCGTGGCATTTCTGGCCATCACGATTTATTACTTGTGGCCCACGGCTGCCAATATACTTGAGCAAAGGCATATAGGAAACATGCCTGAGGCAGAACAGGCTACATATGTTGAGGAAAATCAGCAGCGGATACAGAATCTGAGAGAAAATGCGCTGTCGCTGGGGCTCGACCTGCAGGGTGGTATGCACGTAACACTGGAAGTTGGTACCCCCCAGCTGATAGAAGAAATAGCTGGTCAATACGCTGATGAGGAGTTATCCAATGTTATTGAAACAGCCGATCGTCTGTCAGTACAAAATGATACTGATTTCATTGAAGAAATGGTGCAGGAGTTCGAGCGTCGCAATCCCGACGGACGTCTGAGCCGCTATTATCGATCCGATATAGAGGATATCAATCGAAGATCGGAAAATGATGAAATTGAAGAATTCCTGAAAAATCAGCGCAGTTCAGCTGTAGACCGGGCTATGGAAATCATTCGTACCCGTGTAGACCGTTTCGGAGTAACAGAACCGGCTATATTCCGCCAGGGTAATAACCGTGTAGTGGTTGAGCTGCCCGGTGTTGCTGACAAAGAGCGTGTACGCGGGCTGCTCAAAGGTACTGCCCGTCTGGAATTTCGACTCACTGCCCAGACCGATGAGATGAAGGCGGCACGTGAACAGATTGTAGAACATTTCGAAAGCCAGGAATCCGATACTTCCGGAAACGGACAGGGAGCAGTAGAACAGAATCCATTGATGGATGTACTTAACCCCCGGCCGCGTAACCCTTATGTTTTCGGATATGCAGCGGGCAGAGATACAGCCAGGGTCAACCGCCTTTTGGAACAGCCGGATGTGCAAAAACTGCTTCCCCGGAATACAGTACTTATGTGGGGTGCAAGCCCTTTCCAGTCGACACAAAACGGACAAGAGCTTTTTGAGCTTATCGGCGTACGTTCTGAAGTTGAGCTCACCGGCGATGTAATCGAAGAGGCCACCGTTAATTTTGACGAAAGTACTAATCAGCCCCGGGTATCGATGAATATGGATGCTGAAGGTGCCCGGCGCTGGTCACGGATAACCGGGGCAAACATCGGGAAACCGATTGCTATCGTACTTGACGGCTATGTGTATTCTTATCCCAATGTTGAAACTAAAATATCGAACGGACGCTCTTCCATTTCAGGGCTCGACAGTGTAACCGAGGCAGAAGACCTTGTGAATATTTTGCTTTCAGGTGCTTTGCCTGCTCCGCTTGAGATCATTGAGGAACGTACAGTAGGCGCCACCCTTGGTGAGGCCTCAATACAGGCTGGCTTTTATTCAACATTAATCGGACTGATTATCGTAGCCATATTTATGATTATCTATTACCATGCGGGAGGGGCGATAGCCGACCTGGCTCTCGTGCTGAATATTATCTTTATTTTGGGCATTTTAGCCGCCTTTAAGGCAACTCTTACACTGCCGGGAATTGCCGGTATTGTGTTAACGATAGGTATGGCCGTGGATGCCAACGTCTTGATATTCGACCGGATAAGGGAAGAGATGAGAACCGGTAAAACCTTGCGGGCTGCTATCGACGGCGGTTATTCAAATGCCATGAGCGCTATTGTTGATGCCAACGTTACCACATTTTTTGTGGGCATCATTCTGTACAGTTTCGGTGTGGGTCCCATAAAAGGATTCGCCGTGACATTGATGGCTGGTATCATAGCTTCACTTTTCAGTGCCATTGTCATTACCCGCGTTGTCGTGGATTATCTCACACGAGAAAAAACCGCTGAAGTGAGTTTCGGTTAAATTGTAAGAAATTTTAAAATAAATTAAGGATCTAATACCATGAGATGGTTTGAAACACCAAGTTTTGATTTTATAAAAGCACATAAGATAGGATATTTCATATCCGGAATAATTCTGTTTGCTGCAGTCATTGGAATTTTAACAAAAGGCTTGCAATACGGGATCGATTTTAGAGGAGGTACTGAATTTGTTCTTGAATTTGAACAACCAGTAGAAATAACGGAAATGCGTAGTGCGTTGACAGAATCGCTGGGAAGTGCTCCTGAATTAAAAAGGTTCGGCACCGAAAGCTCGGTTTTAATTCGTACCGACAATCCTGACGATGTAAATGTTCTCCAGAACACCATTTTATCGTCCATGTCTGAATTATATCCGGATAATCCGGCAACTGTCGTCAAGACCGATCTTGTAGGTCCCCGTTTTGCAGAAGATTTAAAGCGGGGAGCACTTAATGCTGTGATTTTTGCCCTCATCGTTATTTTTCTGTACATCCTGATTCGCTTTAAGAATTGGACGTATTCCCTTGGTGCTGTTACAGCACTCTTTCATGATGTACTGATAGTCCTCGGAATATTTACGATATTCAGTGATATTTTTCCTTTTAACATGCAGATCGACCAGGCGATCATTGCAGCATTTCTGACAATAGTCGGTTATTCGCTTAATGATACCGTGGTTGTATTCGACCGTATACGTGAAAATTCACTGCTCTACAAAACGATGGAGCATACTGAAATGGTCAATAAAAGTCTTAACGACACATTAAGCCGTACAGTTATTACTTCTGTTACCACCTTGTTTGTGGTATCCGTGCTGTTTATCTTTGGCGGTGAAGTACTCAAAGGATTTTCTTTTGCCTTGGTACTTGGTGTCATTATAGGTACTTACAGTTCATTGTTTGTAGCCAGTGCCGTAGTCGTGGAGCTTCAGGAAAGAAAGCAAAATGCTTAATTAACAATTAACTCCTAATTATAACCAACAGGGAGATTTGATATGAATTTCAATGTATCGGAGCGTTACAATTGTGTAGTCATCGAGTTTAAGGGTAATGTGATGGGAGGGCCGGATGCAGTAAGTCTGAATGAGAAACTTCATGAACTTATTGAAGATGATAAAACCAATGTTGTTGCTGATTTAGGGAAGGTAAAATTTATGAACTCTTCGGGACTGGGTATGCTTATCGGCGGACTCACAACCATGCGTAAAGCCGGTGGAGATCTTCGAATTGCAAATGCCACCGATAAAATTGAAAGTCTGTTGGTAATTACGAAGCTTATTACGGTGTTCAAGCATTTTAAATCACTTGATAAAGCTATTGAATCGTATTCAAACCAGAGTTAATCCAATCTTAATTTTTAACTGAAAGAGGGGTGGTATACACCCCTTTTTTTGTGTCATATTTTGTCTATGTCTATTCGAGTTGTTGTCGGAGCCCAATGGGGTGACGAAGGTAAAGGTAAAATCGTCGATATACTGAGTAACAAAGCCGATTACATCGTTCGTTATCAGGGAGGGGCTAATGCGGGGCACACCCTCAAATTTGATGATAAAAAGATCGTATTGCACCTTATCCCCTCAGGTGTCTTTAACGGCGGTGGTACCTGTATTATCGGCAATGGTGTTGTTATTGATCCCTATGCCCTGATAGAAGAAATAAAAGAAGTCGAAAAACTTGATGTAGAACTTGGCAAACGACTCAAAATAAGCAGTGCTGCCCATATCATACTGCCGTATCACCAGCTTTTGGATCAGGTGAAGGAAGAACACCGTGGTGATGATGCCATAGGTACTACCGGACGCGGCATAGGACCAGCTTATGTGAGTAAGGTTTCGCGGGTGGGTATCCGCATGTCTGATCTTTTTCATCCAAAAGAGCTTGAAAAGAAGCTCAAGGCCAATATTGCAGATATCAACCAGGCGTTGCAGCATATCTATCGACGTGATCAGATTAAAGCCGGTACTGTTCTGGATGATCTGTTAGAAGCTGCTGAAGTACTTTCTCCATATATTATCAATACAAGTAATCTGTTGCACGAAGCAATAGAAGCTGATAAAGAAATATTGCTTGAGGGGGCCCAGGGAAGTCTTCTTGACGTGGATCATGGTACCTATCCTTTTGTTACCTCATCATCTCCTACTTCCGGTGGTGCCTGTACAGGCACCGGTATACCTCCCACAGCTATTAATAAGGTTATGGGTATTTCCAAGGCATATTGTACCCGCGTGGGCAATGGCCCGTTTACTACTGAACTAAGTGGAGAAATCGGGGAAAAGTTACGGGAGGGAGGCCAGGAATTCGGAGCAACAACAGGCAGGCCACGGCGATGCGGATGGATCGACCTGGTGGCACTGCGTTATGCAGTCCGGGTAAACGGTATAAACGAACTGGCACTGACGAAGCTGGATGTGCTCAACGATTTTGAAGAAATTAAACTATGTACGGAATACAGGATTGATGGTGAGCCCACGCAAGTATTTCCCCCGGATCTGTCTGATATTACTACATTGGAACCTCATTACAAGTCGATGAAAGGCTGGAAACAGTCACTTGAAGATTGCTCGACGATAGCAGAACTACCGGAAGAGGCACGGGAATATATAGATTTTATACAGGACTTTCTTAATGTAAGAATAGCTATTTTATCGAAGGGCCCTAAACGTTCCGAGACTATACTGTCTGATTAAACGGCTGATATATAGAAAAATACCGGCGGATTTGGAAACATTTAAAGTTACATATCAACTCACCGTTGAAGAATCCGAAACAATTGATCAAAAAATAGAGAGTATTTGTCTTGAGCAAAGTGTCGAATTACCACGACAGATATTATCCGGAAAGATAGAAGAGACTGTTGTAGGTGAATTTGTCGAAAAGCGCCACCTTAAAACCGGTGTATTTGAAGTTGTTATCGCCTGGCCACTCGACAATGCCGATGATATCAGTCAGTTCCTAAACATTTTATACGGCAATATATCTCTTCAGCCGGGGATTCGGATTACGGAAGCTGAATGGAAGAAGTTAAAAGATAAATTATTTAAAGGCCCCCGCTTCGGAATAAAAGGGATTCGTGAAAATTACAATATTCTTGATCGTGCGCTAAGTGCAACAGCACTGAAGCCGCTTGGATCTACACCCGGTGAAATCAGGGATATATGTTATAAATTTGCACTTGGTGGAATTGACCTTATTAAAGATGATCATGGTATTACCAATCAGAAATATGCCCCGTTTGCCGAACGTGTAAAAGCTTGTGTGCAGGCCATACTCAAAGCTGAAGATGAATCAGGACACCGCAGCCGCTATTTTCCAAACATTACTGCGTTTGCTGAAGATAGCATCGAACGATATAAGATAGCTGCCGAATATGGGGCTGACGGTGTACTGTTGTGTCCGCATATAACCGGCCTGGAAACGATGCACCGGCTGGCACGAATGGATATAGGCCTGCCGATCATTGCTCATCCCGCTTTTTCAGGTGCGTTGACGACAGACGTCAGGCAGGGATTGACGCCTGATTTCTTATACGGACAACTTTGGCGTGCTTTGGGAGCCGACTTTGTCATTTATCCGAATACAAGCGGTCGTTTCTCGTACTCTAAAGAAGAATGTCAGGCTATTAACGCTTCGGCACGTACAGTTGAATCACCATTTAAACCTTCTTTTCCCATGCCCGCCGGTGGATTGAAACTTGACGAAATTGCCATCTGGAAGAAAACGTATGGGACAGATACCGTGTTTTTACTGGGTGGCAGTTTGTATGGGTATTCAGAAGGGAAAAAATCTGCTGCTGACAAACTCAGGCAAATTTTAAAGGATGGATAGTATGAAAAACGTATCCAAGATTATTAAAAGTGAGAATTATCAGTGGGATGAAGTTTCAAGGAAAGACTATAAAGATGATAGAAGCACCTATAAAGGTGTTCACCGTTATGCTCTGCTCGGAGAGCGTGAAGATGAGCAGACCCTGAATTTTCAGACCCGTTATTTTGAGGTTGAAGCCGGTGGATATACTTCATTCGAGTATCATCGCCATCCTCATTCCGTTGTTGTAATCCGGGGGTCCGGTACGGTAATACTTGGTAATTCCCTGGCTGATATAGACCTGCATGACGTCATTTTTATTGCTCCGGATACACTGCACCAGTTTCATGCTGACAAAGGAGAACCTCTGGGTTTTCTTTGCGTGGTAGACCGCTATCGCGACCGCCCGAATCTTCCCGACAGTGATAAAATTGACAGAATCATATCATCGGGTGAAGTCAAGAATAAAATAAAAAGATAATTTCAAGTATTTCTAAGTCTTGTTGATATATACGTACGAAGAGCCTTATATTTGGTTCTCTCAAAAAGCGGGAATAGCTCAGTGGTAGAGCATTCCCGCTCATTAGAAAAACTTTTACAGTAAATTGCAGGTTTTTTTATTGTAGATATGTTTTCGACATATATTTTATATAGTAAAACGATCGACAAATATTACACCGGTCATACTTCGGTTGGGGTTAAAAGACGTTTGGAGAGACATAATGATGGTTGGAGCCGGTCGACAAAATCAGGAATTCCATGGAAATTGAAATATTGTAAGGCTTTTGAGACAAAATCAGAAGCCATTAAGTGGGAAAATTTTATCAAGCGCCAAAAAAGCAGGCGGTTTATTGAGAAATTGATAACATCCCCGGAAAATAAATGCAGCTGACGTAGGTTAGATAATTTTATAAGTTTTGTTGATAAATACGAATGAAGAGCCTTATATTTGGTTCTCTCAAAAGCGGGAATAGCTCAGTGGTAGAGCATCACCTTGCCAAGGTGGGGGTCGCGAGTTCGAATCTCGTTTCCCGCTCATTAGAAAGACCCTTACAGGGCAATGTAAGGGTTTTTTTATTATAGCTATTATATCACTCTGCCAAGGTGGGGGTCGTCCCGAAGCCTCGGGAAATCTCGTTTCCCGCTCATTAGAAAGACCCTTACAGGGCAATGTAAGGGTTTTTT
>CAZPWQ010000026.1:0-8514 GCA_964590495.1 uncultured Balneolaceae bacterium | reverse complement strand
TCACTCTGCCAAGGTGGGGGTCGTCCCGAAGCCTCGGGAAATCTCGTTTCCCGCTTCCCGGCCCCGGCTGGTTCAAGCGTCCTCGCTTGAACCATGGACAGATCTTTGCCCATCTACTTCAAGCGTGGACGCTTGAAGTAGCCAATAATAGCGGATATATTTTAAAAAAATCGAAGCACGAATGTTCAAAATCCGAAACGGCTGCTTTTTCCTAATTACTTAACCTTCTTTAAAAATGTTGCATGGGTAAAAACAGGATGCGTGACGGACAACAACCTCGAATGATTCGGATTTTGGTCATTCGTGCTTTGGATTTTATCCCTTCGCCATGGTGGCTTCGCTCCGGATGGTGGCACAGAGTGTTTCAAAAGCCTCAGTCTTCGTGAGGTAGGCCGAGGCCCCGGCACTCCGCATATCGTCAGCCACTCCTTTTTCATCATGGAGTGATAGACCTATAACACGAATATCAGGCATCTCGGCAGTGATTTTACGCGTAGCCTCAATACCATCCATACCAGGTAAGTTGATATCCATCACAATTATATCGGGGGAGGTTTCCCGGGCAGATTTTACAGCTTCTTCCCCATTCGAGGCTTCAGCTATAACCATTAAATCATCCTGGTTTTCTATCATTTTTCGAAGTCCTCTCCGTACCATCTCATGATCATCCACGATCAGGATTTTAGCTGTCTGCCAAAGTTCTGCCTGTACGGTGGATCTGGCCGGTAATGACGTACCGGTTCTGCTGTCCGGTTTGTACGAGATGCTTTTTTTATCAGCTTTCTGCAGCGGGACGTACAATGTTGCTTTTGTTCCTGCGCCCGGTTTGGAATTAATTTTCAGTTTACCTCCGAGCAAATCCATCCGTTCACGTATATTGAAGAGCCCAAATCCACCGTCTTCACTTGGAGCTTTTTTCTTTTCTTCCGGATCAAACCCTTTTCCATCATCCTCAACTATAATTTCCACGTAATTTTCCCGGCGCAGCAATGTCAGCCGGGCTTCTTTGACGTAGGTATGTTTCACCACATTAAAAAGCAATTCTCTGACCGCCTGAAGCAGCGTTGTCCGCACCTCTTCATCGAGAGGTTTAAGTTTTTTATCATTTTCAACATGAACATTGAGTCCATGTTTTTTCATCTTTTTTGCCACCCATTTCATAATCCCATATAGATCCTTTTCATCAATGGTAGGAGGAGGCTTCAGATCTGCCATCAGTTCACGTGTATAGCCGATCGCTTCATCAATAAATTCTGACAATTCATTTATTTCTCCGGCTGTATGTTCAGGAAGTTTCCCATTTTGCAATTCACTGATCTTCATTTTACATACAGTAAGCAGTTGCCCGAGGTTATCATGGAGTTCGGCAGCAAGGTTGCGTCGCTCCTGTTCCTCAGCCTTGCTTAATTGAGATGCGAGGGAACGCAATTGATCCTGATATGACAACAGCGATTTTGTCCGTTCTCTTATCCGCTCTTCAAGCGTTTCATTCATTGTTTCAAGCTTTGCTTCCTGGCGTTTTCTTGCGGTTACATCACGTGCGGTTCCCATAAAACCAACGGCCTTGTCAGAATCCTTCTCATCAAACTGGGCGTGACCATTGGCTGATATCCAGTGTACGGTTCCATCATTCAGCACAATCCGGTATTCGATAGATATGGTTCTGTCTGTAGATGGATTCAGCGCATTATTAATTGCTCTTTTAAGGCTTATCCGGTCGTCGGGATGTATTCGATCAATGACATCAGAAAAAGGACGCTTTGCAGGCGAGTTGGGTTCTCCCATCATGGTTCGCATCTGTTTGTCTAAATAGACAAGGCTCGAATCAGGATCATATTGCCAGGTTCCCAGGTTTGCAATTTGAGTCGCAAGACGCAGACGGGTCTCATTTTTCCTCAAATCTTCTTCCCGCTGCTTGCGTTCGGTAATATCAAGAGACACACCGATCATTCGGAGTGGAGTTCCATCCTTCTGGTAAAGAGTATGACCGCGAAAAAAAATCCATCGGACCTCGTCATTTGGTGAAATAATACGGCATTCTAATTCAAAATCTGTTTGTCCCTCAAGAGCCTGTTTGATGTTGGTACTGTACTTATTGCGATCTTCCGGATGGATTATCTCGTTCATCCGTTCGTAGGTAAGCTCATCATTGGGAGACAGACCAAAATTTATTTTAAAGGTGTCAGAACATTTGAGCTTAAATTTGTCTCCTAACTCCAATTGCCAAGACCCAAATTTGCCGGTTTGCAGAACGATCTCGAGGCGCTTTTCCGACTCCCGGACTTTTTCTATGGCGTGTTTTTGCTCTGTGATGTCAGAAACAAGGCTCAGTATCCTCGCCGGTTCTCCGTTTGTTGCTTGATAGACATTTCCGTTACAGTTGATCCAGTGAATTGTATCGTCGTTCCAGATTATACGGCATTCAAAATGCCACTCCTCACAATTTGCAAGTGCCTTATTGATATGGTCTTCAACCTTCTCTAGGTCATCGGGGTGTATAAAAGACAGGAATTTATCCATACTCCAATCTGATAAGGGTTCGGTTGCACCGAAACATTTGTCATATTGAAAGGAGCGTTCTTCTTCACCAGTAAGAAGATTCAGGTTCCAGTAACCAAAATCTGTCGATCTCAGAAGGAAGGATAAAAATTGTGCGTCTCTTTCACCATCATCGATTGGCCATCTATTCTCGTATTGAACCATGGCTTAAACCTCTTGTAGTGAAGATTAATAGAATTAGGTATTTATGTCCGCTAACTTATTTTTATTATTACCCACCTGCTTCAGAAATGCTTCTTTATTTTTTCAGGTCGGGTAAATTCTGTGTCGCGTCTTCATAATCTCATGTGACGTCACACAATTATTCTGTAAAGAAAGCTAACCTTATTATTGTGCTATCCTGTGATTATGAAAACCGGCAGATATTTCCGTTCTCCAACCCACGGAACCAAACATTAAAATTTGTTAATAATGTTCTAAAAACTATGCTTAAAAAGCAAGTACAGGATTAATATTATTTTCTAAAACCTTTTATTTTATTTGACTTGTATCAACCTTACCGGTACCTGACAGAGTACAAATTAATCTGAAAATAGATAATGGATAAGCATGTATTTTGCCGAAGGCTCCGGGGTAAGAAATATAGATTTTTGCTACTAATTAGTACTTGATTTTCGTAACTTAATTAGCACGGAAATTTCCATTATTTAATAAATTCATGCTCGATAAACCACGAGATTATTGTGGCATCTTTGGGATTCAGAATCATTCTGATGCCGCTTTACTTACCTACTACGGTTTGCATGCACTTCAGCACAGAGGTCAGGAGTCTGCCGGAATTGTTACTTCATATTATGATGATGAAAAGGAGCGCTGGATTATGCCGGCACATCGTGACTTTGGTTTGGTTCTCAACGTTTTTGATGATCAGAAAATATTCAGCAATGAATTAAAAGGCCGCTCAGCTATTGGACATAATCGATATTCTACGGCAGGAGCATCAATAAATCCTGCAAATATCCAGCCGTTCCGGGTACACTACCGCAAGGGAAATATAGCTATTGGTCACAATGGCAATCTGGCTAACGCCAAGCAGTTACGCGAGCGGTTTCGTGAGGAGGGAGTACTTTTCCAGAGTACATCCGATACCGAACTTATTCTTCACCTTGTATCGCACAGCAAGGCCGACACCCAGCTTAAGCAGGTACTCGAGGCACTGGAACAGGTAGAAGGAGCCTACAGCCTGGTAATGCTTACCGATGATCATTTGATTGCGGTGCGTGATCCAAATGGATTTCGTCCGCTTGCACTGGGAATCATCGATGATGTTTACTGTGTGGCGAGCGAAACCTGCGCTTTTGATATTATCGGTGCTGAATATGTCCGGGATATAGAACCGGGAGAAGTACTGGTAATAGATAAAGAAGTATCTGCCGATACTGAACCTATCTCATATTACTTGGAGCCTGAGTATGGAACGGATACCAGTCAGTGCATTTTTGAGTATGTTTATTTTTCACGTCCCGACAGCAAGATATTCGGCGAAAATGTAGACAAGGTTCGTCGAAACCTGGGAAAATACCTGGCGAAAGAGCATCCGATCAATGAAGTTATTAAAAATCCACCGGGGGATATGAAGCCGATAGTTATCTCCGTGCCCGATTCCAGCAATACTGCTGCACTGGGATATGTACACGAAAATCAGAAACTGGGTCATGAGTGCAAGTTTGAAATCGGTCTTATTCGCAATCATTATGTGGGGCGAACCTTTATTTCGCCGGGACAGAAATCCCGTGAGCAAAAGGTGCGCACCAAGTTTAATACGGTAAAAGGGGTGATCGAAGGCCGCTCGGTGATTATTGTGGACGATTCCATTGTTCGTGGAACTACTTCCCAATACCTGGTGAATATGATCCGCCAGGCGAATCCGGCTGAAGTGCATTTCCTGGTGAGTTCACCGCCTATAATAAGTCCCTGTTATTACGGGATGGATTTTCCCACTCCGAATGAACTGATGGCGAATCGTTTCGGTCGTGACATATCAAAAATGGCAAAAGAAATCGGGGTGGACAGTCTGCGCTATCTGTCAGCCGACGGACTAGTAAGTGCGGTAAAAGAAGCCAATGTTTCTCCAAATGGTTATTGTACGGCCTGTTTTACAGAGAAGTATCCTGTCCCCGTAAATTTCGGAGTGGCAAAAGAAGAGAACGAGATTGTTTGATGGAATTTAAAAAAGCAAGTTTCATAACCGGCGCACCTTCTCTGGATGATTCTCCCGATCCTCATTTCCCGGAAGTCTGTTTTGCGGGTCGTTCCAACGTCGGGAAATCATCGTTGATTAATGCGCTGGCTAACCATAAGGGATTGGCGCGTACAAGTAATAAACCGGGTAAAACCCAGCAAATGAACTATTATCTGATTGATGATAAGCTATATCTTGTTGATCTTCCCGGGTTCGGTTATGCCAAGGTTTCAAAGAAGGAACGGGAGAGGTGGGGTCGCGATATCCGGAAGTATTTACTGGAAAGGCCAACCCTGCATCTTATCGTACACCTGGTTGATATCAGGCATAAACCGACTGCACTCGATGAGGATTTTTTTTACTGGATGGGAGTAAATCGCATGCCTTTTGTTGTTGCACTGACCAAAGCAGATAAAATTTCTAAAAATAAACAGCAGCAGTCGCGGGCACGTGTAAAGAGAATTCTGGACGAAATGAATATTGAAGTACCTATGGTAAGAACTTCGGCTGAAGATCGTATTGGCATTAACCGGTTAAAACAATTAATGTCTGAATTTACCCATGCTTAGCCCACATTTCACTTCGTGGGAATCGCTTTGCTCGGAGCTCACAAATTTTTATGTGATGTTGGTTTAAGTGTTAATAATAAAAAGTTTAAATTTGATTATAGTTTGACCGACATATCAACACCTTGTAGAATCCTGCGAAATTTATCCGTCAGCTGCGTTCAAAATTGTAAAATAAGTTAACTAAACATATAATATATACACTCTATTATGTCATTTAAAGTTTTACTGCTCGATAATGTCGATCCCTTATGTGAAGATGTTTTCAGGGAGCGTGATATTGAAGTTGTAAGAAATCATAACCTGAGCGGCGATGAGCTGTTAAAAGAAATCAAGGCTTATGATGGAATCGTGGTACGTAGTGCTACAACGGTAAGCCGTGAAGTATTGGAAGCTGCTGATAATTTACAAGTTGTCGGTCGTGCCGGTGTAGGAGTTGATAATATCGATATCGCAGCTGCCACGGCACGCGGTATCCTGGTTATGAATACACCTGACGGTAACACCGTTTCAACGGCCGAACATACCTGCGGTATGATCCTGGCACTGGCCAGGAATATTCCTCAGTCTGTTGAAAAAGTTAAGCAGGGAGGATGGGACAGGAAAAAATATATGGGAAATGAGGTATATGGAAAGACACTGGGCATTATCGGTCTGGGGAAGATCGGTTCTGAAGTGGCCAAACGTATGCAGCGTTTCGGGATGAAAGTGAAAGCTTATGATCCTTTTGCCTCTATTGAAAAAGCGGAGAGCCTGCAGGTTGAACTCCTGGAGCTTAATGAATTATTGGGTGATGCTGATTTCCTGACCGTACATACACCTCTTACAGAGAAAACTAAGGACCTGGTTTCACTTAAAAACGCCGATAAACTCAAAAAAGGTATCTCCCTGGTGAACTGTGCCCGTGGAGGCATTTATAAAGAATCCGATCTCACCGAATTGATTGACCAGGGATATGTTACCGGAATTGCTCTTGATGTATATTCCACTGAACCCCCAACTGAAGAACTGTATGAGATTCTGAAACATCCACAAATTATCAGTACACCTCACCTCGGAGCGTCGACGGAAGAGGCACAGGAAAAAGTTGCCGAGCAAATCGCCCGTCAGATGGCCGATGCCCTCGAGAAGAAAAGCTTTAAAGGAAGTCTGAATGGTAAATCTATATCACTGATCACCAATAAAGAAGTACAGCCTTACCTGCAGCTGGCTGAAAAACTGGGAAGTGTTGCTATACAATTGGCACCTGAGCATGCAAGTAAGTTTGAATTCGAATACAGCGGAACATGCGCAAAGTTTGCCGATGTTCTCACAGATTCAATCCTTAAAGGAATTTTGTCACATCACGTAAGTGAAGCGGTTAACCTGATTAATGCACGTCACTACTCAGAAGAACGCGGTTTCAAAATAAAGGAAACCACAGTGAGCGAATCCAAAACATTTAATGATCTGATCACGGTAAAACTGAGCGACGGCGCTGTATATAAGAATATATCGGCAACACTCTTCGGGGATAATGACTACCGCATCGTTGAAATTGACGGGTTTGGCATTGAGCTGCGCCTTGAAGGGGATATCGTGATGTATAAAAATCCCGACAGACCCGGTATGCTTGCTTCTGTAAGCGGTGCGTTGGCAGAGCAGGGAATAAATATTGCCTCACTCAGCCTTGGACGTACCAAAAAAGGATCAAATGCAATTACAGCGGTAGCGGTGGATAAAAGTATGACAGAGGAAGAACTGAAGCCTATTCTTGGGATTGATGGTGTTCAGGAGGTTCGATATGTCAGCTTGACCACGAACTGAAGGGGTTATAAGGGTATACGGATATAAGGGCTGAGGCCCAAATCCTTCCTTATACCTTATATCCTTTACCTGGGGCGCGGAGTCATAGTTGTCCTTAACAGATAACTGATCACTCAATACAAAAACTTATGAATCTTGACCATATCGGCATAGCAGTACGTGATTTGGAATCAGCTATAAAGATCTATGAAAAGCTTCTGAATACATCCTGCTATAAACGAGAAGTTGTAGAACAGCAGAAGGTCAATACGGCTTTTTTTCTAACAGGGGAGTCGAAAGTGGAACTGCTTGGTGCCACTTCATCAGATTCGGTCATTGCAAAATATCTGGAAAAAAAAGATGAAGGTATGCATCATGTTGCCTTTGAAGTTGAGGATATTTATGCCGAGCTGGAACGGCTACGGGAGGAGGATTTCACAGTTTTAAATGAAAAGCCCGTCCAGGGTGCCGATAACAAACTGGTAGCTTTTGTCCATCCCAAAGATAATTGTGGTGTACTTGTTGAAATATGTCAGACTGCAACAAAATCAGGTTGAGATTTGAGCCAGACAACACTATCTTTGTAGCTCTTAATTCGGGACGTGGCGCAGTCCGGTAGCGCATCCCGACAGGTGTGTCGGGAGGGTCGCAGGTTCTGCCAAGGCATCCCGTAGAGGAGTCAGTTGTCCGGTAAGTTATTGTATTTTTGATGCAAATATTTTTGATCGGGACGTGGCGCAGTCCGGTAGCGCACACGACTGGGGGTCGTGGGGTCGCAGGTTCAAATCCTGTCGTCCCGACTTTAAAAGGGCGCCATTTTCTGGCGCCCTTTTTTTATTAAACAATTCTGAGGGGTTGGAGTTCAAGTGATGTATTATGCTTATATGATAAAATCAGTATCCTCTAAGCGGCATTATTACGGATATACTTCCGATTTGGAAAAACGACTTATCAGCCACAATTCATCACAAAACAGATATACCCGTGGCAAAGGCCCGTGGAAACTGCTGGCATCCATTGCATGTGATACACGCGGGGAGGCGATGCGAATTGAAGAGAAGCTGAAAAAGATGAAGAACCCTTCCCGGGCGTCGAACTGGCTGAAGAAAAATGGCTCAGCCAGGTAGCGCATCCCGACAGGTGTGTCGGGAGGGTCGCTGGTTGGCCAAAGGCATCCCTTAGGGAAAATCCTGTTGTCCTCGACATTAAAGATTGATGTCTTTGAAGGCCGTTGAAACGAAAAATTTTCGTTTCAACGGCCTTTTTTTTGTTTCTAATTCGCGAACAGCACTAAAAAAATTAGACCAAAAAAATTTCAGTTTAATCGCACAAATAAGAAGTATTTTATAAAATAATTTGACCGCAAACTGGCTATTTCGGTCATATGGTGCCACTCGTTTCGGGCCATATAGTGCCACTTTC
>CAZPWQ010000025.1:8691-33942 GCA_964590495.1 uncultured Balneolaceae bacterium | reverse complement strand
TCCCAAATTACCCCTTTATTTAAAAGTCGTGTTGCACTTAATATTTGAATTCGCGTTACCTAACAGCCAAATCGAGCGGACGGTTTTGCATTTATAGCTGAACTTCTAATACTTATACCCTACTTATACACGCCGCTCATTTGGGCGGGCCGTTATTGGGCTAAACTTAATCCTTTAGACAAAAAGTACTATAATAAATTTGTTTGTTCTATTGAGATAAAATTTCATAATTGAGCAGAAGTTTTAAGCTTAGGGCAATGCTTGAACTTATACGTTGATAATAATGCCGATGTTGGTTTTAACTTTTTTAACTAAAATTAAATATGATGAAGCAGATAGCACTACTTTTGGGAGTTTTTCTTCTCATCTTTTCATGTACTGAAACCGGAGAAAACTCCTACAATGAGGACGACGTTAAACAAGAAATACTAAAACTTGGTGAGTCAGTAGTCCAGGCATTGAATGAAGCCGATACAGAGACTCTTATAAGGGATTTTTGGAAATCGGATTCTGCCCTTTTTTTAATAGACGGTTTAAAAATAGAAGGGTATGAAGAAATCCAATCTGTGCTGGAGGGGATACCAACCCGAAGGAAAGACTTGGTTCTTGATGTTGATAATGAACAGGTAATAATTTTATCCGAAGATATGGCCCTCCACGTTGTAGAATTTCACGAAAAAATAATCCATATGGATGATAATATTTCCAGAGGTCAGGGAGTATGGTCGACTTTGTACAAGAAGATACAAGACGACTGGAAAATAATAATGGTTCATGAATCCCATGTAACAAACGGAGATGACTGAAAACTGCAACTAACAAACGCTAAGAAAACAAATGGGCTGAAGGGGGGTAAAATGAAAGTTAGTTCACAAAAAACCTATCACTCCACATTAATTTGAAAATCTATACCTTGGTGAAAAAATAATTCATATATGGAATAACCAATGCATTTTGACTTAAACAAATCCCTTGAAATACTTGAAAAAACTCCTCTGGTCATAGAAACAATGCTTGGAGGCCTTTCCGGTGAGTGGACAAAAAACAATGAAGGAACGGGCACCTGGAGCCCCTACGATATAGTCGGGCATCTTATTCATGGAGAAAAGACCGATTGGGTACTGAGAATGGAGATCATTCTATCTGAAAGTCCCGACAAAACATTCGAGCCATTTGACCGCTTTGCACAGTTTGAAGAAAGTAAAGGTAAGACACTAAAGCAACTGTTAAACGAGTTTAAAGAACTCAGAAAGCACAACATACAACAACTCCGTTCAAAACAGTTAACCGAAGAAATCCTTAAGCAAACCGGCATACACCCGGTATTTGGACAGGTAACTTTGAAACAATTGCTATCCACCTGGGTCGTACATGACCTCAATCACATTGCACAAATAGCGAGAGTTATGGCTAAACAATATCAGACAGAAGTTGGACCGTGGAAAGAGTATTTAAGAATATTCAATCTGTGACTCGGCAATAAAAAACAACGAATGCCGAAAGGGAGACCAAAGCTTCGGGGCTGGTTAAGTGCCAGACCGTTATACCTCTCACCTAAAAGAGTAATCAATTTTACATGAGTGACCAAAAAATTCGCTTAAACAAGCTGAAAATTCAGAAGGAAAATTTAGAAAAAGAGTACAAACGGTTTATATCCATTTTATTCGTTCACTTGATGTCGGATAATTCCGGTTTACCCACTGAAACCATTACTGTAAAAGGTCGCAAGGAAGAAGTCCAGGTACTGAGCCTGACTGTTTAACTATATTACATCCGGATTACCCCCCCCTTTTTCAAACCTTCTTTTGAGTACTTCTTTTAAATAAGAGGTAAGATTTCTCAACTGCTAAATCCTTCTTCTTGAGTAAGATATATCCGGCAAAAAGCATCTGTGAAATAAGTCGTCTCATTTTTTGGCGGTTCAAATCCGTTAACGATTTGATTGTCAACTCAATTAAACTGATAACTAAAAATCATATGATTATGAAAAAGCTAGCTTTTTTAATTGTAGGGGTCGCTGTGCTTACAATGGCAGCTACAAAATCCGATAACATAGATTCCTTTACAGGAACCCTGGTCGACACGAAGTGTCATACCATGATGCCTGAGGCTAACGCCGGCAACGAGCATATAGTCATGAAAGAGGGGGAAAAGGTAAAGATGCCAAACTGTGCAACGGCCTGTGCCAATCAAGGTATTCCCGTAGCCATTCTGGATAAAGATGGTAATCAACATGTGCTGGCAGTTCCGGCAGGACAGTTGGCCGATCACATGGCGAAGGAAACCCGTATAGAAGGAAAGAAGATGTCCGGAGTCATTATACCGGAAAAGATCGAAGTAAAAGATAAAAGCGGATGGAAAGAAGTCAAACTTGCAACCATGATGTGATTTCCTTCCATTATTTAAAGGGGTGACAAAGCGGTCACCCTTTTTTTATCTGTCATTCAGTTGAACCTTACTAATTGTCAATAATTACTGTGAAATCATGAAGAAGATATCCGCATTCATTGTAATGGCATTTCTGGTAATCTGGAGCTGCACCACTGAAAAGGAAACAGATCCTTCCACAGAATCCGAGACATCCGGGGTGACTGAGTTTGCCAGTGGAGACACGCTATCGATGACAGGCTCCCTGGTTTGTGCCCATTGCTATGCACTGGATCCCGAAAATACCGGCCACCACCATACGCTGCCGCAAAGTGGATATCGTGAAAATTGTGCGGGCTTCTGTTCGGCTCAGGGTTATCCGGTCGGCGTATTGCTGGATACCAAAATTGCTGACAACGAAGTTTGGGTAATACGAACAGTATCTGCAATATTTGAAGATTATATGACTGAAACTGTTCGAATTGAGGGGACCTTTGTAAGCGAGGGTGTTATCGAGCCCCTGAGCATTGACCTCAAAACCGGTGAAGACGAGTGGATAACGATTATGTAATTGCTTTACCGGGAATCGATTTTTTTAATCCCGGTTACCTGCATCTCGTTTTGTCGGCCTTCAATGACAAAGTGAATGGAATCCTGCGGACTGATTTCCGACAGTAATGATGAATCAGCGACACCAAATGGCATGGTCATGGCACTCATAAAACCCGGAATATCACCATGTCTTACGATAAAATTTTTCTTGTTGGGCAAAATAGAAATCACTCTTCCCTCCGCTTCATACCTGTTTGTGCTGGTGTCTGCAACCTGTGGATCGGGGGTTGTTGCCAATGTCTCCCGGGGCTCTGATTCACGGGAAGAACAGGATACAATAACGAGGCAAAAGGAAAATAAGGATACGTGCAGAAAATATTTCATAAACATCCGTTTTTAGCTACTGACGAAGTAAAAACCAAAGGTATTACTTATTTATTTTCAAAAACAAAATGAGTGTTTCTCATGGGCAATCTAAAATACATATTGATTCTGTTAATATTTACAGTATTGGTATTTGGCTGCGGTCGAAATGACAATTCTGATATTAATCGAAATGAGACCGGTTCCAGTCAGCCAACCGATACTGTTACAACAGCAACCGGAAAAAAGTCTTCTCTTGGACAAGCCCCGGATTTTGAAAAAGCTTCGTTAACCGGAGAAAAGATCAGGCTCTCTGATTATAAAGATAAGATTGTATTGCTTAATTTCTGGGCAACCTGGTGCGCCCCCTGCCGTCGTGAAATACCGGCACTTATCGAATTACAGGATAAGTGGAAGGACCAGGGGCTCGTGATTATAGGGGTGGCTCTCGATGAAGAAGGATTCGAGGTAGTCAGACCTTATGCCGAGGATATCGGTATCAATTATACGATAGTTATGGATGATTATTCATACGGAGATAAGTTGGGAGGAGTATATATGGTACCATCCACATACATCATTGACCGTGACGGAGAGATTGTTGCCCGGAAAATCGGCGAAATTACGGTCGATGCAATTGAACCGGATATCAAATCGCTCCTGGAGGGCTGAAAGTAGTTACGTGTTAAATGGTCTATTCAATCCGCACTGTGCTGATTCTCAAATTCTTTGTAAGTTGCTCTTTTAATAACGTAATCTAATTAAGTGTTCAATATGCCCGAAAGAAATGATCCCTGTCATTGCGGTAGTGGAAGAAAGTATAAGAATTGCTGCATTAATGAAGAGGATTCACGGCTGTCATCAAAACTTAGAGTAGTTGGCCTTGTGATCGCGATTATTCTTGGTCTTTGGTTTGTGGGTACCTCTCTGTCAGATGGAGAAAGTCGACCTGATTGTCCGGCCGGCACAAACTGGTCGGAGGCTCATCAGCACTGTCATTAAGCCTGAGCGTCATCATTAATGGAGTTTGAAGTAAAGATTTGAAACCGTTTAAGTGTCTTATCCTTGATATTCGCTTTTTTTATTTTTCTCTTCCATCTGGAGTAGTTCTCAGCCGGCTAAACCATCCGGACAGAATAGTTAACTAAGCTGTTACTAATTGTTGAAGGTTTCACCACTAAGTGTATAGTTATGCCCGGCCCCCGGAGTCTTCAGAATACCCTGAAGACAGGGACCGGGCGTAACCGAGCCGGATGAATATGTGAATTTGAAGGATAAAAAAGACCTCACTCATCTTGAGTCACAGCTGTGAAAGAAACAATAGTACGACGTTTGATTTATATGTAATAAATACCACCTCAAGAATTAAAAATTTATTCCCAAAACCGCTCCTGCCTGCTCCCCCCCGGAATGGATTTTCAAGGATCGATATTTTGCTTAATATCAAATAAATAAGTAGCCTTTAAATAATTTATGAATCTTCGCCTCTTTTCCACCAGCGATAGGTTTACATCTGTTAATTAATCTAAAAAAATGGCATATGATGAGGGATTAGCTCAGAGAATTCGCGAACATTTTCAAGTCCGGCATGATGTTGAGGAAAAGAAAATGTTTGGCGGGCTCTGTTTTATGGTTTCCGGTCACATGTGTTGCGGGATAGTTGATAACAACTTAATGGCACGAGTCGGACCTGATAATTATGAATCATTTCTAAAAAAGGACGCTGTAAAGGAAATGGATTTTACAGGAAAACCATTGAAGGGATTTGTTTATGTGACGCCTGATGGAATTGCCACAGATTCGGATCTGAAAGACTGGATTACCAGTTGCACAAAATTTGTGGAATCGTTACCCCCAAAGAAAATTAACTAAATTGAGAAGGAGATGATTTTTCCATTTTGAACCCATAAACCAATATACACGATGAGCAAAATCCAACCCACAAAATTTAACAGTGTTGGGGAGTTTCTTGACTTTATACCCGGTGATGAACGTAAGATTGTGGAACGCTTGAGGGGTATTATTTTCGAAGCTATACCGGAAGGCAGGGAAAAATTAGCGTACAATGTTCCATTCTATTACCGTCATTCCAGAATATGTTTTGTATGGCCCGCATTCATTCCCTGGGGAGGGGTTGAATCAGGAGTGGCTATAGGATTTTGCAAAGGTAATTTGCTTTCGGATGAGATCAATTATCTTGAAAAAGGAAAGCGAAAAGAAGTGTATTCCAAAACATTTCATTCCGTAGAACAAATTGAAGAGGATTTACTCAAATCCTACCTGTTTGAAGCAACGGAGATCGATAAACACTTGAGTAAATGAAATACAAATAAAATATTTGACGGCAAATATTAACCTTCTAACAGCACCTGACATGCAGACACAAGCTCAAACATCCCAAGACTACTTCAAAAGCCTGACTATTATCCATACTGCACTTTTACTTGGACAAATTATTTTCGGAATTGCAGCCTGTTATTTGGTTTTAAATGAGTACCTGAACGGTAACTATGGCTTGTATGATATATTTCAATTTGTAGTTCCATTATTTGTAATTGGCAGCATTTGGGGCAGTTCGCAATTTATGAAGTCCCGACTGGAAAATATAAGGGGTAAAAGTAAATTGGAAGAAAAGCTCGGATACTACAGGGCCACGCTTATTATTAAATTTGCTCTGTTAGAAGGAGCCTCGCTATTTGCACTCATTTGTTTTTTTATAACAGCAGACTATTTTTTACTTGCTCTTGCCGGACTTACAATCGCAATATTTTTCATCAATAAACCAACAAGGGATAAAATCGTTGCTGACCTGGATCTAAATTATGAAGAAAGAGTTATGATTCTAGGCTCGAAAAGTTAAGCTTATCGGTGCTGGGAGCCGGAATTGCCGGTGTCATGACTCTGCTCTCCAAAGAGTTTGTGTTGCTTCTTGCAATAACAGGATTGATAGGACTTCCCACCGGCTACTGGATCGGGCTACAATTCCTGAAGAATTATGCCTATCATATTTCTATGAGGTTCGGAACGCTCACGTTCGGTTTGGGCATAATGCTGATTATCGGCCTTCTTGCTGTAGGAACTCAAACATGGCGGATAGCACGTGAAAACCCCGTTGAGGCTTTAAAAAATGAATGAGGAGGAGATAATCCTCCTCCTTTATATCTTCATCGGGAGCATAACTCCCTCAGAACTGTTCCATTTTCTTACCGGCCTGTAGTGCCTTAATGGTTCAATCCTATTTGATTTCAATTCCATCCCGGTCGGGAATGAAGGCCTTCAATCCCCAGCCACCAAAGTTCTCACTGACTGCAAAAAGCACCTCATTTTCTCCCCGGTTCAAAGGCAGGTATACAGCGTCAAAAAAGCCAATGGTGCCCAGGTAGCGGTAATCTCTGGACATGAAATCATTCCGGCCACCATAGATCTGCCTCCCGTTTACATATACCGAGACAAAATCGCTGTACCCGAATAGAACCTGCTTGTGCATAGCATTTTCAGCGGTAATACCCAGTTTGGCAAGCATCGTATTCATTCCCTCACTTCTTTGCACGTAACGGGCCAGATTTATTGTGCCGGAATCCTCTGTTTTCTGTTTCTTCCAGTCCAGGCCGGCGGCATCAATAACCGGTTGATCATGATAAAGATCATCATTTACAATGCCGGAAATACTCCACGAGGTAATAAGTCCGGGAGGAACTTCTCTGTTTACAGCTTCCCGTTCTGCAAGTTTCGGTTTAGAATCCGAATATCGGAAGTTGGCAAAGTGTACCGGCATACCGGAACTCACCCCGATTTTTCCTGCCTCAGTTTCCCGTTTGAGATCTGTAACTTTAAGGAACGGTTCATCCATATCATCAAAATAAATATCCGCCTGATCACCCAGTACATTTATTTTGATATGATGCCAGGTATCCGGCTCAAGTGAAATGGCCTGGCTGTATCCATCGCCGTGATAAAGCTGCCATCCGGATACATTATTGAAGACCGGTGTGTACTGTGTGGCGTCAGGGTTGCCGGACTGGTGCGGACGAATATAAAAGTCTTCGTAGTTCCCGGAATCCTGCATGCGAAAGAAGACGGCGGGAAAAAACCGCGCCTCCGGAAAGTTGATGTCCACCTCGATGGTGCCATTCAGAAACTCCACGCCGGAAACAGAAATGCTGCCATTGGTAATCTTTATACTTTCACGGCCCATGTAGTTTTCAGTAGTGAATTCAGATTCTCCGAAATCCCAGTTACCGGAATTAAAAGGAACGGGGGTCAGCTGTTGAGTGAATGCGAAAGAAGATGTAAGTAAGAAAACAAAAGTAAATAAAAATAGCTTTTTCATCGTGATTTCAGTTCGTTATAAATTAATTTGAACCTAATTTCCTGAAAAACAGTATTATCCCAAAGTCATTTGCCGTTTATTTAATGATCAAATACCGTTTATCTGTTGATCAGGACCGTATAAAGAAAAAACCTTTTTATTATGGAGTTTTCAGAGAAAAATTTCTTCGAACTATGTAAAACAAAGATTGAAGAAAAATACCACGCCGGCATTGGAGGTGGCAAGATGAGGCAACGCGATTTCGAGTACCTCATCGATTTGATAGAAGAGAAGTCGGGGATTAAACTGAGTGTTTCTACCCTGAAAAGGCTGTGGAGAGACGGGAATGACCACAATCCGCATCCAAGCACGCTGGACGCACTGGTATCCCTGCTTGGGTATAAAGACTGGCTGGATTTTAAACTGAAAAATACATCAACCGAAAGCATTCAAAGCGGGAATTCTTCAGTACGTAAATCAAATTACCAGAAGGTGGTGCTGACTGCAATTAGTGCTTTAGTTGTAGCATGTTTTATCGTTTTGGCAGCGGTAACCTTTAACAGTTCCTCAGGTGACGTAATTATTCCTGAAGAGGATGTCCTTTTCGCTGCCAATAAAACTGTTTTATCAGGGGTGCCCAGTACGGTGGTTTTTAATTATGATGTGAGTGAAATCCCGGCGGACAGCTTTTTCATTCAGCAAGACTGGAATCCAAAACACAGGGACAGGATCGATCCGGAGTCGGAATATTTTTCCAGTATTTATTACATGCCCGGCTTTCACAAGACAAAGCTGATTGCCAATGAAACTATTCTGAAAATAATACCGGTTCATATTCAAACCGGCGGCTGGATGTCTATCGCTGTGTACAATTACGATGAGCACCCCGTCTACCTGCCCCGGGATCTAAACAGGGACGGTATTCTGACTGCCAATCAACAGGATATCCTGGACAGCAGAGTTGAAATCGAGCGGTTTTATCAGCTTGGATTTCTCAATATCCGTGAATTTGGAAACCTGGATGGACACAACTTCAGTTTCGAAACCCGCGTCAGATACGAAGATTTTTTGAATGATCTCTGCCCTTACCTTCAGGCTACCATCCACACAGAAGCTCATATCTACTACATTCCCCTGACAACAAAAGGGTGCGTCAGTAATCTTGCTGTTAAAATAGGGGAAGTCTATGAAACGGGCAGGGATAATGATTTCTCGGCCTTTGGCACCAATGTTTATAACTGGCAGAATATTTCACTGAATGTAGAGGATAAAACCGGAAAAGTTTATTTGAATGGAGAAATAATCTACGAGACCACCTTTAAGCAAGATTTTGGGAGGATTGTAGGAATCGATTACCGGTTTTCAGGTTTTGGTGAGGTTGATTACGTGCGGCTCAGTGACTTGAACGGTAACCAGGTCTATGAGGATGATTTTAATGAGCGATAGCAGTGTTTTAATCAATAAAATCGACCCTATTCCTATGCTTTTACAGCGCTAAAAACAGCTGTGCCAATTCTTGGGTATTTATTCTTTTTCCTTTGGAAACCACTTGTATAGGATCTTTTGCAGCTGCATAAAAGTTACCGGTTTGGCCAAAAAATCTTTCATACCTGCTTTCAGGCACTTCTTTTCGTCTTCGGCCATCGCGTTAGCAGTCATGGCAATTATAACAGGATGCCTCGGAAGCTGATCTTTGATTTTATCCAGTTCCCTTGTGGCCTGTAGTCCATCCATTTCAGGCATTTCCATATCCATTAAAACAAGATCAAATGAAATCATTTTACACATCTTAACTGCTTCAACACCATTGGCCGCTACTTCATACGAATATCCCAGTCGTTCCAGCATTTTCCCAGCTACTTTCTGATTAATAGTATTGTCTTCGGCAACCAGAATTTTGATAGAATTATCCAAAAGGTGTTCTTCAACATCATTTTTCCCTCTTGACCGGAATGTTGTATCCCTGTTACCTAATACCCGTTCCAAATTATAGAGGAGCAGTGTTTGCCGTACCGGTTTCGTGAGATATAAATTAACCAGGCTCCTCTCCTCGGTATTTGCAAAATCACTTATTGAGCTCAGCAAGACCAGGGGAAGTTCATTTTTATCCCACTTTTCCCGGAGTTTTACCGTTACATCCAAACCATCCAATTTCGGCATCTGCATATCCAGAATGCCAAGATCAAAATCTTTCAATTCATCAACCTGCTCCATAAATTTTACTGAGTTATCAAATGTTCTTACCTCCATACCTCCCTTTTTACACTGCATTTCCAGGATATGTCGATTGGTCTTATTGTCATCCAGAATAAATATTCTTTTACCTCTGAGAGTTTTGGGTGGAGATATATTCAATGTTTTATCACACTTTTTACTCTCGATGGTAAAGGTAAATTCACTCCCCTTCCCTTCTTCGCTTGTTACAGAAATTTCCCCTCCCAGCAGTTCCACCAGTCTTCTGCATATAGCCAAACCAAGCCCGGTACCCCCATATTTTCTTGTTGTACTGGCATCTACCTGGGAAAACTGTTTAAACAGGCGATCCATTTTATCTTCCGGGATTCCAATTCCTGTGTCTTTCACCAAAAAGGAAAGTTTTACGGAATTATTACTCTCCTTTACTTTCTTAACCTTTATGCTAACTTCTCCCTCTTCAGTAAATTTGACAGCATTATTTACCAGATTTACAAGAACCTGCTGAATTCTGGTACTGTCACTGATTATATAATCCGGGACGTCATCTTCAATTTCATAAACAAATTCTATGTCTTTCGTATCTGTTCCCGTGGCAGAAATAAGCCCCAACACATCCTCAATCAAATAGGCTATGGATAATTCGGTTTCCTCAAGTTCCAGTTTTCCGGAATCAATCTTGGCAAAATCAAGAATGTTGTTAATGATATTTAAGAGATTTTCTCCGCTGTAGTTAATGGTACTGGCAAACTCATACTGCTCCGGCGTCAATTTTGTATCTATCAACACCCCTGATAAACCAATTACAGCATTCAATGGCGTTCGGATCTCATGACTCATTGTAGAGAGAAACTGTGTTTTAGCCCTGGCGGCTGCAACTGCTTCTTCCTTTGCTTTTATGACCTCCTGTTCTGCCTTCTTCCTTGCAGTGACATCCCGGGAGATCCCTACCGTACCGATAATTTTCCCCCTTTGGTCCCTCAGCGGGAATTTGGAAGTGGAGACCCATGCCACTCGCCCGTCCGGGAAGGTTTCTTTCTCCTCGATCCCGATGAGCGGCTCACCGGTAGCGATGATTTTTTGTTCATCCTCAAACGCCTGCCGGGCGTGTTCCTCGGAAAAAAAATCAAAATCAGTCTTTCCTATCAATTCGTCGATATTCCCCGCGCCGAGTCTTTTCGCCCATTGGTCGCTTCCGTATACAAACCTACTCTTTCTGTCTTTAAAATAGATAGAGTCTGAAGTATTTGCGAGAAGCTCCTTAAAAAGAAATCTATCGCGAAATTTAATCCTGTTTATAAAATATTTAAAGAATCTTTTGATTTGTTCAAAAAGAACTAACATCCGTTGACCATTTATTTAATAGATTATGCTACTAAATGGCTGAAAAAGACTTGCGCTAATACCTGCATCTTACCATCTCAACCAGAAATACACCACATGGTTCATGGTAGTTATAAATTCTGGAAATGTCTAGCAGATTGAATCAGGGCCGGGCGGTTACTTTAAAATAACAGCATTACAGAGAGATACTTACCTTCGGAACACTAAAAAATATTGTTAGCCACCGGTTACCTACTCTAACCTCACTTTTTCGGGTTTAAGCAAAAAATTATGATTAATACCCTTTCCGCCGGCGAATGTAAATATCTGATTTAACTTGGAACGTACACCGGTGGCCACTGCAAGGTTTTTACTGTATAGAGCTATATTACCTAAAAGCCGGCTAATCTCTTCCCTATTTATGTTGCTGACTGTCCGGTTACCTAAAACGGGATTAAGTTCCGCATCAATGATCCGTTCGAATTCTGCTCTTGCTTTCTCATTTAGTGACGAGAGACGGGATGATTTAAACAGGCTGGTAAGCTCAGAAAACGTAATCGGTTTATAATCAACGACCCTGGTTATGCCAATGGCCGCAAAGAGATGGGAGAAGCCGTGTAAGACATCCAGCCTCCAGAATGGCACATCCCATTTATGCAAATAAGGAATATTTGTGGATATCCACAATGCAAAACAGGCAACTATTATGAACACACTGACAACCGGATAATTCCTGATTAAGGTAATAAATAAGATCAGGCCAATACCCAATATAATCAGGTGTGACGGAAGAATAAAATGGAGACCGATCAACGCTGCACTGATCAGAAAAGCTGCCATTGTGTATTTAGATCCCAATGCGTAATTCACCAGGCTGAGAAGCATAAAATACATCATAGCAAAATCAAAGGTATGCCAAA
The DNA here is from genome assembly GCA_964590495.1 of uncultured Balneolaceae bacterium. GTDB lineage: Bacteria > Bacteroidota > Rhodothermia > Balneolales > Balneolaceae > CAZPWQ01. Next base: position 21,915 of record CAZPWQ010000025.1, on the reverse strand, counting down.
TAGGTTCCATCGTCCAATGCCAGCCGCCGGATGCAACACCCAATAATATTGTCACGGTGCCAACGTATCGTGAACGCTGGAAAACAGCCAGCCCAAAAATAATAAACACTACATTTGATATGGTACTAATAGGTTCAAACATGTACAGTAATCCTGTGAATTATTTTACTTGTTGAATGCAAGAAAAGAACTCTCACTCTCCAGATATTTTCTCACAGTATAATCTTTTGAAAAAGACGAATTGGCTCTTCGATGATATATTATTACGTATGAATCAAATATTTATTACACTATCTGAATAATAACGTTGGTAAAATCATAAATTATCGCACCACATTCTTTAATAGAAAAAATTAACCAATGACATTATTTTTATTCGTCTCGGGATTGGTTTTTCTTATTGCCGGTGCTGAAGCGCTTGTGAAAGGATCGTCGCGGCTGGCATCTTCATTCGGTATATCCCCGCTCATTATCGGATTGACTGTGGTGGCATTCGGTACCAGCTCACCTGAGTTGGCGGTAAGTATTAAATCAGCTTTATCTGAACAATCTGGTATTGCAGTAGGAAATGTGATTGGAAGTAATATTTTTAATGTCCTTTTTATTCTGGGCATCTCAGCCTTAATCATACCTTTAAGAGTTTCGAAACAACTGGTACGTCTCGATGTGCCATTGATGATAACCCTTTCTGTAATACTTCTTGTATTTTCGCTGGATGAGATCTTTAGCCGTACCGACGGTCTGATACTTGTTGGCGGCCTGATTACCTATCTCGCTTTTTTATTTTATCAAAATCGAAAAGAAAACCTTGGTTCAACAAATAATTCCACCACTGACCCCGGTCCGGGAAGCCAGGTAGTAAATTTAGTTTTGGTCGTATGTGGTCTTGCTTTATTGGTACTTGGATCACGATGGCTTGTCGACAGTGCAGTTTCATTCGCAGAATTCTTGGGAATCAGTGAATTGATCATTGGCTTAACAATTATTGCAGCCGGTACATCTCTTCCTGAGGTGGTAACCTCAATTGTTGCGGCTGTTCGTGGTGAACGGGATATTGCAGTCGGTAATATCGTTGGCAGTAACATATTTAATATTATGGGTGTGCTTGGAATAGCAAGTATTGTTACTCCAACCGGTATTGAGATAACCTCTTCAGTAATCAGGTTTGATATTCCTGTCATGATTGTAGTAGCATTTGCTTGCCTGCCTATATTTTTTACAGGAGGTGTGATCAGTCGCTGGGAGGGCGGATTATTAATTACATATTACGCGGCATATACACTTTACATTATCCTCGCAGCATCTCACCACGCTGCTTTACCAACTTTTAGCAATGTAATGCTCTATTTTGCGATACCACTAACCTTAATCACCATAGCAGTTATAGCATTCCGGGAATTGGGAAATAGTAATAAGCGTCAGGAATAATTCAGTACTGGGAGAGACTATTCTGTTGGGATATCAATAAATTAAAAATAATAGCGTATCCCGACCGCCCCGTTGCCTGCAAATTCGATTTCAGGCGTAAGATCTAAAATAGGTACAGCTTCAACAAAGATATCAAACGGGATCCCCGCGAATACATAGTTTAAACCGAAAGGAATCCGGACACCGGCTGTCGGATCGCCGGCAAAAATTATTCTTCCTCCGATTCCGTAGTAGAAAGCAAGTCTTTCTTCATTCATTTCCGTAAACCAGGAATGCAGCAGATAGTCGGCATGTAAATGAAGGGCTTCGTTTCTTCCGGACAGCGACCATGCAGCTCCAATTCCAAAGGCCGACCGGCCGCTGTTCCAGGTTTTCACAGACACTCCCGTAGGTTCCCCGACCATAATGCCTATCCCAAGATTTCCACCATCCCCGTCGGTCTGACCTTTTAACAATTCCGGATTAAAAGTAATCAGCATGCCTATAAAAACAGTTAAAATAAAAGTCCCGGGAAGTTTCATAATGCAGATATTTGCTGATTCAAATGCTGAAATGTAGCATCAAGGTCACTTAAAAAGTTAAACCCTGTGCAGTATGTTATCATTCAGCCTTTCGGAGATGCAGTATCAGAAACGAAGATCCACCCCGGCCATGAAGGTGCGGGAATCCAGCCAGGTCGACGGCCGGTCTATTCCGGGCGCCAGAATATTATATTGTGAAAGCGAATTTTGATCGGAAAAACGCACAGACGGATCGCCACCTGAATATCCGGTAAGGGTGAGGAAGTTATCTGCACTTATAAAAATACGGGCCTCCTTTAGTCTCCGGTTCTCACTAAGAGAAAAACGATAGGAGAATGTCAGATTATCGAGCTTAATATAATCGCCATCTTCAACATAGTAGTTGTTCCACCTATTATAATCGTCCAGGTTCCCCGGGGTACTTTCTAATATATTATATTCTCCCATATTCTGACTTTCATAAAGCAAACGCGTAACAGAAATAAGATCGTGACCGAAGACTCCTCTTATCAGGAGGTCCACATTCCAGTTCCGGTAACCTAAGCTATGGGACCATCCTAAAAATGAAGTTGGAAGACCGTTTCCGATATTCCGGGGGTCCATCTCATTTGTTATTATCCAGTCACCGTTTTCGTCTATACCTTCATAGACAGGACCATAAAATTGTCCTGCCGGCTCATTCTCATTAATACGGAGAAAAGTATTACTGCAACCGCAGCCGCCCCCTTGCGGGAATCCAATCCCGGTGCCATCCAGACTGTATATTTCATTCGACAGCGAGTTGTACATAGTTCGAATAGTACTGAAATTAATACCCGTTGTGTATGAAATATCCTTCCGGCGTATTGCATCGTATAGCAAGGTCACTTCCACTCCACGGTTGGTCATCCCTCCCATGTTCAAATAACCGCTGGAGGCCAGGTAAGGTGGAACCGGCAGACTCGCATTAATAATCAGATCAGTGCTTCGGTGGTGGAAAAAATCAATACTGCTCCTGATACGATTACCTGCTGTTGCAAAGTCAATTCCTGCATTCAGCATTTTAGTAGACTCCCACTTCAGGTCCGGATTCTTACTCTGTACTTGTGAATAGGAAGGCAGGTATTCACCGTCCAAATAATAATAACCGCGTTGTTCAAAAATAGCCTTTGACCAGCCGCTTTTTTGGGGAACGTTTCCTGTTACGCCATAGCCTCCACGTATCCTCCAGCCATTGGCAAACGGTACATTCAGCAGACTGCCAATATCAAGGCCTCCATTGAAATATGGAAACAATCCCCATTGATTGTTTCTGCCCAGGTATGTTGAACCCTCATATCGAAGTCCCATATCAACATACCAAGTTTCATTATTGCTGATCCGGGCATTCCCATAGAAGGCTGTCAACAAGTGATCTCCCGTTTCAACATCCCAATCCCCGTTCAAACTGGTTACATCTGCATTTTTTATAACATTATAATTATCAGCATCAGACAGATCCCGAGCTTCCTTCAGTACATAATCATGCGACAGGTTCTGAGCAGAATAACCCAGGTCTGTATCCAGCGTCAGTTTTTCAGGCAATGAGGTTTTCCAGTTGAAACGGATGTCCCCTACACGGTTCGTTTTATTATCCGTCTCCGTACGACCATAACCATTTGAATCATATCCGCGAAAATAACTTTCTGCCGGATAAAACGCCCCCCTGAACAGCTCATCCCTCGATTCAGATAAAAGAATTTGTACTGAAAAATCCTGATCAAAGCGATAAATCCCGGTAAGGCTCCCGCTTATAAACCGGTCATTACCGTCATGTTGATTTTGTTCCAGAATAGCCAAGGGGTTATAGTAATCATACACCGGCTGCTGGTAATATCCCCCATACTGAGAATCATTGGTCTCTCTGGGTGCGGAAGGATTAAAAGATACTGCATATCGGAAGGCATCACTGAATCCGATTTGAGAGCGATTACTGCTCACCGAAAGATTAAGTCCCAGTTCCAGTCGGTCGTCCAGCAGTGAACTTCCCAGCCGAACCCTTCCGTTCAGTTTGTCGTAACCTGTGTTCAGGGCAATGCCTTCCACCTTTCTCAGGTTCAGGGAAGCACGATAGCTGAAGACATCAGCACCACCTGACAGCGAAAGATTGTTAACTGTCGACAAGGATGTTCGCGTTATAACATCTATCCAGTTGTTGTCCTCAGAACTGGGCGGATTGTAGGAACCGTATAAATCTTCCTGCTGAAGGATATAACCGGTTGCATCCAATACATCATATGACCTTCCGGGTTGTTCCATGGCCAGATAACTTCGAAACCGGATAGCCGGCTCACCCGGCCGGGCACTATTGGTACGAATATGTATAACACCACGCGAACCCCGCATACCCCACCGGGCAGCAGATGCATCTTTAATAATCTCCATCGATACAATATCATTGGGATCCACCAGGGAAAGGGAAATATCCGGCACGTCATCAATCACATACAACGGCTGTTCATCGTTAAGCAGGGTATTTAATCCACGAAGCCGAACATCAAATTGCCTGTTGGGGTCTGAGCCGGGCCGACTTACTAACAAGCCGGGCAGGCGTCCCCGAAGTAGCTCCAGCGGATTATCATGGTGGCCGTTAAAAGAGGTTTCTGATAAATAAACCCGGTTATTGGCATTAAGAATTTCTTCATACGAATCAGCAGTAGAAACTGAATCCTGATTCACCTGAGCAAAAGCGATTGGGATATCAGACAAAGCTAAAACCAGTAAACCGGTAATTACCGAAAAATTTATTGCCTTTTTTTTATTAAACATTCCTCAGGATTTCGATAAGTTCCTGTTTCAAAGATAAATATTAATTTAAAGATGATAGCAATATAAAAGTTAAACTTCTGATAATTAATACAGTATTTATCAAAAATGCTATTTGCAATTTATTAAAATCATTTTTAATACATTTAAAATGATATAAGCATAAGGTGCACATATGTTTAAACGTTTTAATTGGAATAATTTCTTGAAAGGGATAATACTCGTTTCTCTGGTGTATATCATCTATGAAGTTAGCCATACCTGGCCGCTCTACTACCCGGACTCTTTCTTCGACTATCGGACAACTCACCGGAATTTCAATCTCTATTCCGACCGCTCCATTGATGATAACCTTTTGGAGCTCATAGATGAGACTGCTGTACGAATGAAATCCATTGAAACTTACGATCCTGTAGATACACACCACGTATACCTGGTACATGATTACCGGCTTTTCGGCTCGTTTGCTGAAAAACTAAATATGAGCAATACAATTCAGGCTTTAACTATTCATCCATTTGGTTACGTTCTGCTTAATCTGTCAGCTATAGAACGAACGGCAAATATGTATAAAAATCGTTATTCCCACACGCTCTACCGGGGCGACCCCGCTTATACCCTCTCCCATGAGCTGATGCATGTGCTGACAACCGGGCAACTCGGTTTCTTTTCTTCATGGTTTCTCCCGGACTGGAAGCGTGAAGGATATGCTGAATACGGAGCCTCCCTCTATGACCGGCGACAGGACTCCACCTACTCCCTTGCTGAACGTGTCAACCTTTATAATGAAGGATATTATGATAACCTCAGCGAAAACCAGCAGTTTTATATCCGGTCCGGATTAATAGTTGAATACCTGCTGGATATCGAGCAATTAGAATTTGATCATTTAATGAATAAAGATATACCTGCCGATACAATTTACCACCAGCTGCAACAGTGGCTTGGGAGCCAGACTCCAGATGCCAGACACTAGACGAGTGTCTCGCGCCTTGCGTCTTACCGACCCGAAGGTTGTCCCTCCGTAGTCGGTATTTCACCGGTTTCCATATACCTTCTGAAATTCTTTACATCTTCCTTCACCATTTCCTCAAATGCAGGATTTAGCATTTTAGCCACACCTTCGCCGGGTGTGCCCATCGGAGCGCGATAGTTTATAGTTACATGAATTTCAGTACCAAACTTACCCGCATCACGGAAGTGAACTGTTCCTTCATTTTCAATTGTTGAATCAGGCAGCGATTTCCAGCTTATTTTTTCATCTTCCTTATCCTCCACGATTTCACTTTTCCAGGTAATCGTTCCCATATCCCTCGGTATTTTGGCTGTCCATTCAGAAGTTTTACCATCCAGTGCAGTGACATTTTCAAGATGTTTCATAAACAGAGGCAGATTTTCCAGTTCTCGCCAAAAACCATACACTTCATTCCTGGGTTTATTTACAGTAAGATGTGTATCAATTTTGATCTTTCCTTTCTCTTTGGTTTTGCTAGCCAAACCTGCATCGTAAACGAAACAATGACCGGTAGCACCGCGAAACAGCAGGTATCCACCCGCTACTATTTTTGAAAAGCTTTTTTCTCTGCGAGACAGGGCAGCATACAGCATAAATGAGCCTCCCAGCGCAGAAATCACTCGTTCTGTTGTGCCAAGATTGGGCGTCATATCTATTGTCTTATTACTCATATCTTCTCTCTCGTTTAATTTTAAACTATTCTGGATTCAGCCTGTACTATTCGATGTTGATCAGTTTTTTTATACGCCTAAGACTGTTGTTTAGTTCCCCCGATATGACCTGAAAAGTCAATAATTTCGGGATGTATTATTAACCACCCGGGTGCCGCTCGTCTACAGAAATTTAAAATGAACATAATAGCCGTAACTGTGTTTAATTAACAAAGACAAAATTCATCAGTGTGAATAAACTAAAATATTTTTTACGAGAGAGCGGAGCATTGCTGAAGGACAGTCTTATCAGCTGGTATAATCGCGATCCGTTTAGAAACAGCACGGTAATCTCCTACTATACCATTTTTTCATTTCCCGGATTAGGAGTAATTATAATAAACCTGGCGGGATATTTTTATGGAACAGAAGCAATGTCAAACCAGATTTCGGTACAGGTAGAAGATATGATCGGAAGCGGTGCTGCTAAGTCTGTCGAAAATATTATTGCCAACGCATATACCAGCGATGGGTTTACCTTTTCTTCGATTTTCAGTATAGCTACCCTCATTTTTGGAGCTACGGGTGTTTTTTACCAGGTACAACAAACGCTTAACCTCATGTGGGAAGTAGAACCAAAGCCCAAAAAACAGCTTTTAAAATTTTTGAAAGACCGTTTGTTTTCTTTTGGAATGATTCTCACCATTGGATTTTTACTGTTGGTTTCTCTGGTGATATCCTCTCTCATCAGTGCCCTGAGTGAATGGATAAGTGTAAATATCATGGGAATTTTGGACCTGATTTTAAAAATTACTGACATAACCCTTTCAATTGTAATAATCACAATACTCTTTGCTGCAATATATAAGATATTACCCGATGTCAAGATCAGATGGAAAGATGTTTGGGTGGGAGCTTTAGTTACGTCGGTTCTTTTCGTTATTGCCAAATTTCTGCTGGGTCTGTATTTCGGGATAAGTAATCCCGGTTCTACGTATGGTGCTGCGGGAAGTATCATATTGATTATGCTGTGGACAACCTACAGTGGATTGATACTCCTCTATGGTGCTGAATTTACCCGCGTTTACGCCAAACGATACGGGGTTAAAATAGAACCGGCACCTCACGCCGAATTTATTTCTCAATATGGGATGGAAGAAGACAGAGATTCAGGATCCGTTGATAACTAACCCGGTTTTCTCACCAAGAAGATTTGGTTAAGTGATGATGTCCTCTCATTACACGCTGCCCCTCAAAGTTGTTACCTTGGAAGTACCAAAGAACGAAGTATGGCTACATTGTTAGCCTTTAAAAGCTGTTACACAGAGTTACACGAAGGTTTTCTTGATAGTCCATTCAGCACTGCCCTTCCATTCATCCGGCTTCAGACCCAGAACCCGGATGAAGATTTTTCCCCGTCTGGCGGCGGCTTCTTGCTTCTCGCTTTTTACATCTTTCAGGTTTTCCTCTGCGGTCCTTTGTGATTCTTTGTGCAACTTTGTGATATAGTCAGGATTAAAACGCTTCCCCGGCTAAACTGTGATCTATCATTTTTAAAAAGACAATTTGCATTTAAAACGATACAGTATATTTTGATTCGTGCTAATATGCGCTCAATAGCGGACAGAAAAACAATACGGGATTTTACGCTATATATTATATTTCAATATTTGTAAAGAAATATTTTGCTTAGGGAAAAGATAAATGAACAAATTCAAAAACAAGGAAGAAAACAAAGTAGTTGTTGTCATTGCCGTATTTGTACTTCTCGCGCTTTCTTTAACGGTAATGACCTATTATGGTAATAAAACAATTACGGCTGCCCGTGCCTATATTTCCGGACAGGGACACTGGTCAAAAGCTCAAAAAGATGCGGTAATATACCTGATAAGGTATGTCCTGGAGGAGAACCCCGTTCATTTCAATCAATTTGACAGAGCTTTAGAAGTTAACCGGGGTGACCGGGCAGCTCGTACTACATTATCGTCAGAAACTCCTGATTATGAAGTGGCCCGGGAAGGTTTTATCCTGGGGGATAATGAGCCCGATGATGTTGAATACCTGATTTGGATGTTTGATAATTTTCAAAAAGTTTCACAGGTAAAACATGCCGTTGGAATTTGGGAGCGGGCTGATCAAAAGATTGGAGAGTTAGACCGGTTAGGCAGCCAAATCCATGAAGATATAAATAATAACGCTCTGACTCCCGACCGCCGGGCGGCTTATCTGGAGGAGATATATGAGTTGGACGCTGTACTCACAAGAGATGGAAAAGCTTTCGCCGAAGCAATGAATAAAACGGCACAGGCCACAAATAACTTTGTTTTCTGGCTGACTATTGTGCTGGGACTGGGACTTATTTTTACCGGAGGTGCTGTTTCGTTCAGTTATCTGCGTCGTGTTGAAAGCTGGAATAAAAAATTGCAGGATAGCGAAGAGAAACTGCGGAATGTTTTAAAAAATTCACGTGATGTAGTCTATAAGTTTAACCTGGAAAAGGGTAAATATGAATACATGAGTACCTCGGTGGAAGGAATGCTTGGGTATAAAGTCGAGGAGGTTTTGGAAGGTGGGATTGATTTTATCATCGACAGGATGCATCCCAATGATGCAAAAATAATGTCGGAAGTACGGGATGACCTAATGGCACGGGATGTGGAAAAATACTATAATTCCGACGCTGAATTCAGGGTAAAATCGAAATGTGGAGATTATATTTGGGTCAGTAATCTGAGATCATTTATTTTTGATGATGAGGGAAATCCCAGAGCAGTAGTTGGCTGTGTAAGGGATATATCACAACGTAAGAAAAACGAAAAAAAGCTTGATAAATCCCTGAGAGAAAAAGATGTCTTGCTGGCTGAAATCCATCACCGGGTGAAGAATAATTTAGCCGTTATTTCCGGCTTGCTTATCCTCCAGGCTGATAGAAGTCCTGAAGGGGAAATCACGAAAGCATTACAGGATAGTCAAAACCGCATCAGATCCATTGCTGAGGTTCATGAGCTTCTATATCAGACTAAAAACTTTTCAGAAATTGATCTTGAGTCATACCTGGACAAGCTTTTCTCACGAATTACCAATACACATAACCTGAAAATTGATGTCAGTTATATTGTCGACGTAAATAACGCTGGTCTGAGTCTCGTACAGGCTGTCCCTTTCGGCCTGCTTATGAACGAGCTCGCGACAAATTCTCTGAAGCATGCTTTCGAAGGATGCAGTAAAGGCACCATTAGTTTAAAGATCCGGGAAGAAAATGAACTTTTAAAAATTACCTATAAAGATAACGGAATTGGTCTTAATCCGGAAATCTTCGACGGCGGGGGGAACAATACACTGGGAGTCCAGCTTATTAAAACTCTTATTAAGCAACTGCAGGCCGACTATAAAATCCATAAAATTGAAAAAGGCTTTAAATTAAGCCTGCAGTTCAAAAATGCTCCGGTTGGCAATACTCTGATAACACATCAGTAAAATCTGATCATCTCAACCCGCTCTCTTACAGGAAATGATTCTCTTATTTAAAGTTGTTTAACGTATAAATGTTTCTAGAGCTGTCACTCCAGACCCGGAGGTCTTATCCAGTATGTTTGATTCTTTATACCAGGCGGATTATTGGTTGAGCCGGTTTGTCATTCAAAGAGGCGTTGGATTAACATATCTTTTGGCGTTTGCAGTTGCCCTGAATCAGTTTCGTCCACTTGCAGGAAAAAATGGTCTGCTGCCTGTTACACGCTATCTGAAACGAGTATCGTTTAAACGAACTCCAAGTATCTTTCACTGGCACTATTCCGACCGTTTTTTTGCCGTCACAGCCTGGATCGGAATTCTTCTTTCGCTGGTTGCTCTGAGTGGAATATCCGATATGGGACCTCTTTGGTTGTCTATGTTAATCTGGTTTTTACTCTGGGGACTGTATCTTTCTATCGTTAATGTCGGACAGCTTTTCTATGGTTTCGGCTGGGAATCGTTGCTTTTGGAAGCCGGTTTCTATATGATTTTTCTGGGTCCGATGCAGTATCACGCCCCGTTGGTAATGATATTTATTATTCGCTGGCTGGTTTTTCGTGTAGAATTCGGAGCCGGCCTGATTAAGATGCGTGGCGATAAATGCTGGCGAGATCTGACATGTCTGAATTATCACCACGAAACACAACCGATGCCGAACCCGCTAAGCTGGTTCTTCCATCACCTGCCGGAGCCGCTGCACAAAGTTGAAACCTTCTTTAACCATATCGTTCAACTTGGTGTTGTATGGCTTTTATTCGCTCCCCAGCCTGTAGCTTCCTATGCGGCAGCTGTTGTTATCATTTCGCAATTGTATCTGGTTATAAGCGGAAATTATGCCTGGCTGAACTGGCTTACCCTCATCCTGGCTTTCAGTGGTTTCCATGATGGATTCTTGCAACAATTCTTTCCCATCACTCCCCCTGCTGATTTGAACGGTCCGGCATATTTTACCGGTATTACAGCAGCTCTTGCCGTACTGGTAATCTATTGGAGCATAAAACCGGTGAAAAACATGGTTTCCCATGATCAGCGGATGAACTTCAGTTATAATCCGCTACATCTTGTCAATACCTATGGAGCTTTTGGTTCAGTTACCAGGAAACGGTATGAAATTATCATTGAGGGTACAGCTGAAAGAGAGATCAACGCCTCTACAGAATGGATGGCTTACGAGTTCAAAGGAAAGCCGGGAGATCCCAGGCAGTATCCGCCTCAAATAGCCCCCTATCACCTGCGGCTGGACTGGCAGATCTGGTTTGCGGCGATGTCGTCAGTCAAATCCAATCCATGGCTTGTTCGTTTTATCCTGCGCCTTCTGCAAAATGACAAACCGACCCTTAAATTATTAAAGAACAACCCTTTTGAAAATAATCCACCAAAATATATTCGTGCCCAGCTGTACCTTTACCGGTATACCTCACCCCGCGAAAAAAAAGAAACGGGAAAATGGTGGACCAGGCAGTATGTTCAACCTTATATGTCTCCCCAATCACTGAAAGACCTTTCCAAATTGAATTTCAATGATAGATGAAGCATCTTTTAATGACTGAATGAAGAGTTTGGGTACCTCTTACGGAGAATGCAGCTGGTAATGAATAGTTGCCTTTACTACACGGATGAGATTTCTCGACTCCGTTTCGGAAAACCACGGAAACTGTGCTCGAAATGACGCTGTTGGAGTATTTGGTCAACGAACTAAAACCCACCCTCGATGTCATCCCGACCGGAAGTTCCGATGTTTTTATCGGAGATAGAGTTTTCATATTTTTATTACTACCTTGAAATCCAACTATTAATTATCATCATAGAATTATGTTAGTAGTGCTTTTTTTAACAGAACATGTTGTGTGATGACTTAACCTAATTCAACGTTTATGCAATACGGTAAAGTAAAATGGTTCGATTCAGAAAAGGGTTTTGGCTTTATCGAACCTGAAGATGGTGGCAAAGATGTTTTTGTCCACAGAAATAATATCGAAAACCTGGGTTACGACGAAGGACTTCGTGAAGGTGAAGAGGTTGAATTTGAAGTCGAAGAGACTCCCAAAGGTCTGAGCGCACAAAACGTACAGCGCCTGGAATAAAGATTAGGTCACCCGGTATAAAAGCTCGTCCGACAAGGCCGGGCTTTTTTATTTGAATAAATAATTCTCTTTTTTTTAAAATATTTTATAGATCATACCTGCTTTATTTTATTCGACATAATCAAATATTCAGCACAACACATAAGTTGTGAAAAATTGTTAGCTGACTTCATACTAAACAAATTTATGAGATGAACGAAATAAGATGGGGTATTTTAAGTACGGCAAAAATCGGCGTTGAAAAGGTAATTCCGGCTATCCAGTCGGCCGAAAACTGTACAGTTACCGCTCTTGCCTCACGAACAGGTGATAAAGCCAAAAAAATTGCCGGAGAACTGGGAATTCCTAAAGCTTACGAAAACTATAATGACTTGCTGCAGGATCCTGATATTGATGCAATATATAATCCTCTTCCCAATCATATGCATGTGCCGTGGAGTATAAAAGCATTGGAGTCGGGAAAGCACGTGCTATGCGAAAAACCGATTGGATTATCCGTCGAAGATGCAAAAAAACTTCTGAAAGAGGCACGAAGGCATCCCGACCTGAAAATAATGGAAGCTTTTATGTACCGTTTTCATCCACAATGGAAAAAAGCCCGTGCTCTGGTACAGGAAAACAGTATCGGAGAACTTCAGACTATTCAATCGTTCTTTTCCTATTATAATGACGATCCATATAATATCAGGAATATTGCCGAGATGGGTGGCGGTGCGCTCATGGATATCGGCTGCTACTGCATTTCTCTTTCCCGATTTTTATTTGAACGCGAACCCGTTCGTGTATCCGCAAATATGAAGTTTGATGAAAATTTTGGAGTGGATTACCTTACTTCCGGACTCCTCGACTTTGGCGAAAAAAATTCCACTTTTACATGCTCCACACAGACTGTCCCTGACCAAAGGGTGCATATTTTGGGAACAGAGGGTAAAATTACGATTGAAATTCCTTTTAACGCACCACCCGATAAAGAAACCAGGATGAACCTGTATACCGATGGAAATATTAAAACTCTGACCTTTGGCCCGGCCGATCAATATGCACTGCAGGCCTATGAATTTACCAATTCTATATTAGAAAATTCACCGGTGCCGACTCCACTTGAAGATGCTGTAAACAATATGATTGTCATCGAAGCAATTAAAGAGAGCTCAAAATCGGGTCAACTGACAGAAGTGTCATTGGTTTAACAGGAAATAGTACGCTGCCTTCAAAGCTGTTACACAAAG
>CAZPWQ010000025.1:0-8591 GCA_964590495.1 uncultured Balneolaceae bacterium | reverse complement strand
GTTACACAAAGGTTTTCTCCGTGGTCCTTTGTGATTCCTTCGTGCAACTCTGTGATATAGCCAGGATGTACCGATATACGCCCCCAAAAAGATGATTAATTGCTTAAGGAAATTTAATAGCAGAAGTTACTTCTTGATCCGGGGCAAAAGCGTTTTAGCACCAATAATTAACAAAATTATTATTACTGCCAGAATACCAAATGCATATTCCTGGTACAAGTCAACGAACCGGAGTAACTCGTGACCCAGAAACATGCTCAATCCGACTAAAAGCAATGTCCATATAACTGCCGAAAGTAAAAAGTAGAACGTAAACTTCAAGAACCCGATATCCATAATGCCGGCGGTGAAATAAACCGGCAGCCGGCTCCCAGGTAAAAAGCGGCTGGACACGATTATGGCTGATCCGCGTGATTTGAACCATTTGGTGCTTTTTAAAAGATCCCGTTCAGAAATAAACCATTTGAAAGGTGTCTTTCGAAGAGCTTCCTTTCCCATATATCGGCCGGTAAGATACACAAGCATATTGCCTATAATTATTCCGATCAGACAAGCCCCCGCAGCCGTCCAAAAACCGATTAATCCACGGGCCGCTAATAATCCGGCACCGATACAGGTAAGATCCTCACTGAGCAATGTCGAAAGAATAATAATCACAAGAATAATAAACAGCGAAACTCCACTAAACCTGGTAAAATCGACATTTTCAAAAGGTTCCTGTGCTTCTTTTAATTGCTGATTCGTAGCATCATTCTTGTTTAAGGCAGATCCCTTCTCTACACGTTCGACAAACGATATGATACTACCGGCAACCGAATCGCTTTTAGTCTCTATAACATCATGGTCACCGTTAATAACAACCAATTTGCTATGCGGCACAATACGATGGTGTTCTTTTGCCACCGCCAAAGGTACCAGGCCGTCACCTTTTCCGTGCAGAATAAGCATCGGCCTTTGATATTCCATCAAATAACGCCTTATAGGCCGTTGATCCGATTCATAAAAACTTTTAGCGTAAGGTACATCTATTCCCAATTGATCAAACAGACCGAAATGAGGAACTGCATTATATAAAAGCCATACTGCTGCCACTTGTACGCCGTGGATGGCATGATTTAATGTATAACTGCCCATAAGCTGAAGCTCCTGTACACCAATAGAGGAAACCAGAGAAACAGATTGAACGAGGTTACTGTCGGCATTAGCCATATGAATCGCACTGGCACCACCCAAACCATATCCCACGACATGGACGCGGGATACATTAATGGAAACAAGGAGTTGTCTGGTATAAGATGACAGTGCCTCAAAAGAATAATCGGGCAGATCTTCTAGGGGTGTTCCATAGCCGGGCAGATCGGGGATCAACAATCTGTAATGTCTCGCCAGACCCGGAATTAACCCGTTAAATATTTCACTCCCTTCAGGTCCGCCGGCAAGCAGTAAAATGACAGGTGGCTGGCTCTCTTCCCCGTTATAGATATCTTGATAGGTTATTTCAAAACCGCTTTCACCTACCAGTGAATCACCTTCGACTGTTTTTACTTCTATCTTTTCACGGTTGTCATAACCATACTCATTAGCTGAAGGGAACATCTTCTGGAATGAATGAGATATTATCAGCAGCAAACAATATATCAGTAAGAACGACCTCCACCCTCCTAACCGTCTAAAGCCGTAGTGACCCATTAATTCTATAAAAGATTATATAGCGATGAACAACTTTGAAAACAGATTGAAAGTAAGAAAAAGTATACAGCAGTTCTAAGGAATTATTACCGGTTCAAACTGTTGCTGAATTTTCGAATGTAGTTTTTTGGCCAGTTTCTTTCTGTTACCTTCAGATTCCGGCAGTTCGCCGAAAGTTATTTTTGCTTCAAATGCCCGCACTTTAAAAAGACTATACAAATGACTTAAAAAAGGCATATCTCCCCACCAGCAAATACGTAAATACGCCGGTGGTTCATTATCCTGTGTCTTATAAGTAATACTGGCATAATGAACCGGAATTCTGCTGACAGCCGGGTAAAAAAGCAATGAACTGTTAAATGGCAGGACATTCTCTCCTTTCGTGCTGGTTCCTTCCGGAAAGAGAATCACTCCCTGTCTGTCTGATATATTTTCCGATATCAGTTTATTAACCCGTTTGACGTCACCTTTTAAATTTCTATCGATAAATAGCACACCAAGAATTTTCGTAGCGATTCCGAAAAAAGGCCATTTTGAAACTTCACTTTTTGCAATAAACGTAGCATCGAGATATTTCCATAAGGGGACAACGTCGATATAGCTTAAGTGATTGCATACCAGGAAAAAAGGTGGTTTAGGTGGAGTCCCTTCCAATACCAAATTCATACCGGTAGAGAATTCAGTACATCGTGCCCAGAGTTGAATAATTTTATTCTTCCATGTAATACGGATATTATTGAAAGGACTTAGAATAATATTCCCAACAGCCACAAAGATAACAGTCAGAATAGTAACTACAGCAAAAAAAAGAAGTCGGATTACAGCGCGAATATGTGATATCATACCAGGAAAGACTCTATTGGAAAAACAGCATCCGGCTGCGTTCATCCAGATTTTCTATATCAAGCATAACCAGGTAATCTATCGTTTTAAATTCCCGGTCGATGGCAGGTTTGCTCAACACTTTTGCCCCCAAACTCATATAGAGCCTGAATAATTGAGGTAATGTAATCGATTTCCATGCTTCGGAATCACGTTCAACTTCCTGGCACCGGTAGTGTTCTTTGGTACCCAGTATAAAATCCCCATGTAAATAATTATTTTGTTCCAGATAATCCATTACCGCCCAGGCTTCCCGGGGATCCTGACTCGTAATGGAACAACATCCAAATAGATAACGGCTGTCCGTCATGTTTAAATATTTTGCCAGCCCTCTCCATAGTAGGTATAACACACGACCGTTACGATGATCTCTATCGATACAGGCACGACCTACTTCAACCGACTGCTGCAATATTTTTTCAGGAATACCATTCATATCAAACAAATCCGATGTATAAAGACCTTCATGATTTTGGGCATTGTCATAGGTTTGCATGCGATAGGTACCGATAATACCATCCTCTTTCCTGTCTATGACGAGCAAATGATCACACTGACTATCATACTTATCGGCATCCAGTTCCGTCTCTTCAGAACTTGAAAGTCCCTCTCCCAACTCCAGGTTAAATACCCTGTACCGCAGAGCCTGCGCATTTTTTATATCCTCATCGTTACCGGCTAATCGAACAAGATATCTGTTACTTATAAGCAGATGATCGGATGGATTCATAATATGATTGCGGAAAATTATTCCATCAGAAAAGGATGCTGTTTTACCTTATTTGCATGGTTATGTGCATTCTTCTGTAGCCACTCTTTGACCGCCCTGCTTATGAGGGTGGAGTAGTAGATACCATGTTCTTCAGCTGTTTGTTTCAACTCAGAGATAAGACTTTCCTCAAGGTAATAGCTTACTACCTTTTTCTTAGTTTGATCCTCATCCTGCCAGTTCTCATCCGGATCAGAACTTCTTTCCTGTTTTGATGATACACCGAGATCGGGAATAAAGCTCAAGGTACTGTTATCGGATTGAAAACCTATAGGACTGCTGCCCAGACTCTTACTTTTTGACATAAATAAATTAAATCAAGAATTAAGCTTGACCATTTCGGATCTCTTTGGCCAGAGCCATATAATCTTTGGCACCGTGGCTGTCAGGATCATATTCGAAAATTGTTTTATGATGGCTGGGAGCTTCTGCCAGGGCTACATTATCCCGGATTATGGTGTTAAACACTTTATCACCAAAATAATCCTTAATATGGTCAACAACTTCTTTATTCAGGTTTTTACGACTGTCGAATAAAGTACAAATAATACCGGTTAACTCAATATCAGGGTTCAGGCGCTCTTTTACCACATTTATAACATCTATAAGTTTCGATAAGCCGTGCAACGCCAGGTATTCCGACTGGAGTACGATAAATATTTCATTAACCGCTGTAAAAGCGTTCAGCGTAAGTAATCCCAGATTTGGAGGGCAATCGATCAAAACATAATCGTATTCCCCTTTTATCTTATTCAGCTTATGTTTTAACAGGGTTTCCCGCGCCGGTTCATTGGCAAATTCCATTTCGGCTCCCGATAAATCAATCGAGGATGGCAAAATATCGAATCCGTTATGACTGATAAGTGCTTCCCGGGGTTCGGCTGTACCCTTTAAAACATCGTAGATGCTACGGTCTAACCTCTTGGAGTTCATCCGCAAAGAGTAAGTCAGATTTGCCTGCGGATCAAGGTCTACCAACAGCACTTTCTTGCCCTGTTTACATAAACCTGCCCCTACGTTAACTGTAGATGTTGTTTTTCCAACGCCGCCTTTTTGATTGGTAAATGCTATTGTTTTCATAAGTTCATCACTCGCTTTACTTAGTTAATACAAGAAATATTAAATTTTTTTAATATTGTCAAGCTTCTATTATAAAAGAGTGTTTCAAAGGCCTTTTGTTACAAATTAGATCAGATTTTTTTTAAAAAAAAGTGAAATTACAACTTCATTGTTGCTTGTGACACCGGTTCAGAGCACTGAATAATCAAGGTAATAAAGCACTCAGCTCGATTTTAAACTATAACGAAATACTAAAATAAGCTATCAAACAAGCTATAAGGGAGTTCTGCCCCCGTAACCCGGCTCTTCATCGGGAGCACAGCTTCCTTAAAGCTGTTCCTTTTTAAGCTATAAGGAGCTCCGCTCCCGCAAACATGGCTCTTCTTCGGGAGCAGAGCTTCCTCAGCGTTATTGTACGAGAGATTTTTTAAATGCTTTTATGGCAGAATAGTCATGATTTGCTATCCCCCTTCTACATTCGCCGGTGACTGAGAGACGGGATAGCCTTTCGAGCCTTCTTTATTTCCTCCGGGTCAATTATTGCCGTTGCAACTCCTGGTTCATTACCGGCGTTTGCCAGAATCCTGCCATCAGGATCTACAATGAGAGAATGTCCGAAGGTTTTCCGTTTTTCCCCGTGAATTCCTGTCTGGGCCGGAGCAAATACATACGAAGTGTTCTCGATGGCTCTGGCCTTCAAAAGGGTTTCCCAGTGCTTTTGACCGGTCGTATAGGTAAATGCAGACGGAACCGAAAGTATCTCAGCTCCCTCATCAGCTAAAGAACGATAATACTCGGGAAACCGGAGGTCATAACAGATCGATAAACCAAGTTTCCCGATATTGTCACCGGAATATGTTACCGGCTTTACCTCTCCCGGCTGAACATAATCCGACTCACGATATTCTTCCTCATCACTTAGCGTCACATCGAAAAGATGAATTTTGTTATATTTAGCCAATAATTCTCCCGACGGGTTGTATAATCTGCAGTGATTATACACTTTACCGTCATCTGCAGGCACAGAATAACTACCGCCCATAAGGTAAATTTCGAATTCCCGTGCCGCCTCTTCAAGAAATTCCGGAGCTTTCCGGGAAATCTCTTCGGCTTGCTCGAGACGTTTATCGAGGTTACCAAGAAAAGCAAAATTTTCGGGCAGCCCTACAAGCAATGCGTTTTCCGTCACTGCTTTTTTTAACAATTTATAGGCCTGTTCCAGGTTGTGGTCAACGTTATCCTGGCTATTCATCTGCACAACAGCGGCTTTATAAGATTGTTGTAACATACTTACTTTTCATTGACTTGGATTTACGGGCGTTCAGATAACGATTAAACTTCTTTGAAGGTTCACCTTTTATCCGGGAGTGATGTGAGTGGAAATATGTTTTGGCCACAGATTTACACAGATAAAGTACGAGATAAATCTGTTTTAAATCTGTGTTTATCTGTGGCTGATTAGCCGAAGACTAAAAAGTCGGGTTTAACCGAATCCATAGTACGGGTGCCCTGCTTATGTTATTAAAATCCCATGCAAGCTCGCCACGTATCAAACTTGAGCCGATACCAAAGCCTCCGTTATGCTTTAAATCCGCGAATCTGAATTCATCAAATCCTGTAAAAGGGCCTCTGGCATTTTCCAGGTCCTGGTTATAGTTTGTCCACCCGGAATCTAGAAATAAGCTAAGGTAAAAGTCATCGAAATCAATCCAGCCTTTGGCAACACTGTGATCCGGCCTGCCAAATTGGACTTCAGCATTGCTTAAAATCATTTCATTAGCCGGACCCATAGACTTATATGGCAGCGCTCTTAGACTGCCGATACCTCCCAGACCGAAGGATTTGAAGAGAGGAGCTTGTCCGGTAATACCACCTGCTTTAATTCGATACTTTAATACTCCGCCGGGTTCGAAATTAATATAGCTTATCACTTCTCCTGAATATTTATCGTAAGAATATTCGGAATCGCTGATGTCAGGTCCGGCTTTTTCCCAGGCTGTATTAAGGGAAAGTGTAAAATAGCGGGAGAAAACCAGGCGCTTTGGATTAAAAGAAGCAGAAAACGTAAGAGCTGAGATGTCTGCCACATCAACAGGCGCCCCATTTATCACGTCTACCGGTGGATTGAAGCGGTACCTGTTTCCCGAACCAAAGAGTGCAAAATCTGTGGAAGGTCCCAAACTGGTAAACCGGTCATTGTTATATGCAACCCCACCTTCGAAATAGCGATTGGAACGAAGTAGCAGGTAAGTCCCCCATCCCTGTTGCTTATAATAATCAAGAAAGTCGTATCCGGCTGTTAGAGAAGTCAATGTAGTCTCTGTAAGTCCCACTCTCCACTGATCATCCGTGGCAGTGGCTTTGTGGTATTCAGCTCCAAGCATAACATGCCGTTTGCGGCCTATAAATTTTTCCAGGCCTAAAGTATATTGCCACTCTTTCTGGCCAAAGGAGTAGCCGAACATTCCATGGGGATGAATATTCTCTATTCCAAAAAGATCATCATCCGGGTACCACTGCATACGTTCTTTTCGCAGGCCCAAAAACACGCCGTTGACCCGGTTAAAATGAATCATCGGCAGATTGGGATATGCAGAATAAAGTGCACTGGATT
This sequence comes from uncultured Balneolaceae bacterium, assembly GCA_964590495.1. Taxonomy (GTDB): domain Bacteria; phylum Bacteroidota; class Rhodothermia; order Balneolales; family Balneolaceae; genus CAZPWQ01. The sequence continues at coordinate 1,578 of CAZPWQ010000025.1, read as the reverse complement.
TATAGGGACCTGCTTCCAATGCCCCATGGTGATCGATTCCCTCTTCATTCATCCCGGTTACATAATGCCTGGCATCCCGGGGTTTTCCTGTTGAAGAATCTTCATTTAAAGAATCGGAAGGTTTTTTTAAAAGTTCTTTTATGGGACTGGCAAAAAAGGGATCATTTTTAAAAGGCGATTCTTCTTCCGTGCCACCATCGGTTTGTGCCGAAACATTTCCCGCCAGTACTGTCAAAAAAAGTCCCAAAAAGAGATATGTTAACTGCTTGTTGTTCATTATTTCGAGATAATATTTGAAACTAATGTACGCACCAGTACCTGCAAAGTTACGTTATGATTTGGTTTTCATTACCAGAACCGTAATGTCATCTTCATGCGTTTTACTCCCGGTCCACTGATCGATAAGCCGGGTAATCTGAGACATAATATCGGAAGCCGATGAGTTACCCGCTTCCCTGAATACCCTTTTTATCCGGTCGATACCCAGCTGTTCTCGTTCGTTGTTAAACAATTCCATAAGGCCGTCGCTCATCAGCAACAGACAATCTCCTTCCTTCAGGCTTACATCCCTCTTTTCATAGGGATAATCCACTTTGCTGCCCAGCGGCATACCTTTGATAAGGATCTCCCTGATCCTGTTTTCAGCGGCATCAAAATGAAGAATGGGCGGCATTCCGGCTGAAGCGACGGTTATATCGTAATGATTACATTTAAGGATCATAAAACTCATATACATCATCCTTAGGTCCATATTTCTAATACCCGAAGACATTCGCCTGAGGATGCCAATATTGTCATGCTCATTGGCAAGTGTGTGAAAATAACTTTTGGCTGTCGCAACCATTATACCCGCCTTCATACCATGGCCGGTAGCATCACCCATGGCAACGGTCAAATCACCATTTTTAGATTCGCTGAAATCGTAATAGTCACCGCCAACTTCCTGTGCGGTTTCCATAAAGACTGCAATATCCCATTCGTCGGTTTTAGGTATTTGTTTCGGTAACATAGAAAGCTGAAGCGCCCGGGCCTCTTCAAGTTCCCGGGATTTTCGTTCGTTTTCAGCTGCCAATAGCTTCCTTTCCAGCTCCTTCTGTTTATTGATTCGTTCCTGTTCCAGAGAACGCGCAGAAAGATGCTTGACCTCCACAAGTTTATGCTCCAGCCTTTTTTGTGTTTGCGCAATATCCCGCGACAAATAAATTGACATGGCAAAGATCAATCCGGATGAACAGATAATATTGCCCATCACCGGATCACCTGACATAAGACCGAGATTTACCATTACAGAAAATAGTATACCCCCTGCAAAAATGGAAAGCCCCGTACCTATAATCCAGCTGCCATCCGGACTTCGGGTAAGTCCCGTAAATAATGCGCGAATTATTTCAATCATCGTCAGAAACACAAAGAATTCTCTGTATATATCCAGCCCCTGCGCATTGAACCAGGTAGCAACTGCCAGACCTGTGCCTATTGTGAGGAATAACCAAAATTGTACAGGCGTCTCCTTTGAATACAGACTGTAGGTAAATCTTAAAGCACCGATTATAGCAAACAAGCTGGCGATAAGGTAAA
>CAZPWQ010000024.1:32440-33992 GCA_964590495.1 uncultured Balneolaceae bacterium | reverse complement strand
TTTCATCGTTGAAAAAAGTAATGGTATGACGGCTAGAAGGCGCACACTTACACACCCCGACCGCCGAAAGTCACGGCGGCCACCCCTCTCAAGAGGGGACTTTTCGAAACCATTTAACTAAAACTGTCAACGAATTATCTAACTTCTACAGGGATGACAATGGAGGTGGTTTTTTGTTACTTACCCAAACCCAACCACCGGCGTCATTTCTAAAAGAGCGGAGTCCCGGTGGTGCCCGGGACGAAGTCTCCCGACAGCTGTCGGGATCAAAATTCCTTGAAACTTACCCGTTTATCAAAATGCGAACTGCGAGTTAACAGCCTTAAATAACCTGATGGTCAACAAGAAAGGCAATAGCAAAAAACTAAAAAGAAAGAGAAGCCTAGAGCTGAACAAAAGGATACATTTAAGGAATATGAAATAGGAGAAAAAGTTGAAAAAAATTTTGACTTAACTGATTGTAAACCGTTATATTTGTGCTCTCATTTAAGCGGCTGAAATACTTAAAGAAATAATCCTCGGTAGCTCAGCGGCAGAGCAATCGGCTGTTAACCGATGGGTCGTAGGTTCGAATCCTACCCGGGGAGCTTGCAAATCCGCTAGTCTGTTGATTGTCAACAGGTTAGTGGATTTTTTATTATAGCCGGGTAAGCATGAGGGTAAACATGGTTAATTCCTCAAAAAAATTCTCAGTCGGAAGCATAGCTTAATACCCCACTTTTTCCAGTATCAGCCCCTTGGCTGATGCTCCGTGGGCGCTTTTGTTTTTGTCGGGGTTATGCAGCAAGTCGGCGAATTCATCAACGGTTCTTTTACCCTGTCCCACCTTTATCATCGTCCCCGCCAGGCGGCGCACCATATGGCGGACGAACCGGTTGGCGGTAATGCGGTACGTGATCAGATGTTGATGTGCCTCTAATTCCGAAAGCAATACTTCGCATACGGCATTGGGATTTTCATTGTCGGTCCGGGTAAAACTTTCAAAGTTGTGCGTCCCCTTGATCATTTCAGCGCAAGCGGCCATGGCTTTCAAATCGAGGTCTTCAAGGATCATCTCTGCCATATGATCTATCAGCGGTGCGCGGCGGGTTGTGATCTGGTAACGATACCGGCGGATCTTCGCATCAAAGCGGGCGTGAAAATCACCGGCAACCTCTTCGATATCCCAGACCGATATGTCTCTGGGCAAAACCCCGAGTAAAGCAAAGAGAATTCGATCCGGTTCCAACATTTCGGGAAAATCGAAATGAGCCGTTTGTCCCTCGGCATGAACGCCGCTGTCGGTCCGCCCCTGCCCTATGATATCAACCGGCTGACCCAGGATCTGCTTCAGGGCCGCCTCTATTTCTCCCTCCACCGTACGGCCTTCCGGCTGGCGCTGCCACCCGTTAAATGAGGTGCCGTCAAATTCTACTGAAATTTTATAACGAGGCATAGGCAGTATTTCTCACAACTAATTTCATTAAATAGGCTAATTGCCTGTATTTCTATACATTGGCTATAATTTTAGAACAGAGGCGGCAAAGTGCAAAGAGCATGGAGCATAGGGGAA
>CAZPWQ010000024.1:25707-32340 GCA_964590495.1 uncultured Balneolaceae bacterium | reverse complement strand
CGTTCCCTTTTCCAGTGTCTCAGAATCGATACGCAAAAACCGGCCACCAGTACAAAGGTGCCAAACCACACAAGCGAAATAAAAGGCTTTTCTTCGGCAACAAGCAGTACCCATTGGTCTTCGGGTATTTTATCCAGTCCGCGAATGGTCAGTTCAATTTCACCGGTTTCCGGATCTACGCTGCTGAATTGTATCGTGGCCGACAGATCCGGGATATCTTCCGGGGGAGCAAAAGACCAGTTGTTACCATCTTTTTGATATATCGAAAATAGCGGCTCAATAGAGGAAACAGATCCATTGCTTTTTTGAGTGATCTCAATCTGTGCCCGAACGGCAATCAGGGTACTGTCCTGCAAACTTTCGTCATCGACCTGTCTGTAATCATTAAATTGAAGTTCATAGCCTCCGACCGAAACAGACTCTCCCCTTGCCAGGGTTATCTTTTGTATTTGGAGGGAATCCTCCTCAGCGGCGGCGGCCGGCTGCATCGTATTTTGTCGGTCAGCCAGGTTATTTTTTTGCTCTACATAAGAGCTTCCGGCGACATAGAGGTAGATATCACTTAACAAGCCAATTCGGACATCGGGATCCACCGACCATTGGGTATTATCCCCTGCTGAGGCTGACAGCATCGGATACACCTGCGGATTCAGGTAAAACTGGGTGCCCTCTCCCTCTGCCGGTTCAAATTTAATCCGGTACTGCTGCTGACCCGGACGCTCCTGGTTTTCGAGCGTATAACCTTCGTAGGTCACCTTGTATTCATTATTGACGATCTTTGGTTCATTAAGCTTCAGCTCAAAGAAATTTCGCTTTTGTCTGACAGGGAGACCGTCGGAATCCTTGGCTGTGCCCTGTTCAACGGCAGCATTAAAACCGGCCATCTCAGGATCTAGCAGATGGTCGTTATAAGCAGATGAGGCCAATATTCCGAGCAGTAAAATGCCGAAACCTACGTGCGACAGCGCACCTCCGATCAGCCGGGGCTTTTTGGTTATCAGGCGAAACATAATAAAACTGTTGCCGGTAATGGCAAACCAGCCGGCCAGCACGTATATCATATAATAGATTTCGCGAATGTTCCCGATCATGATCGTCGCCAGTGTAAGAATACAGGTGATGACAACCGGCCATGTAAGATCATCGGCAAGCGATTCTGCGTCCTGCCGTTTCCAAAAAAGATACTGTCCGATCACCGTTAGAAATCCGGCCAGAATCGCCAGCGGCATTGTCCACTCATTATAAAAACTTATTTCAGGAGGAGTCGGGTTAGCTACAAAAAGACGCCCGATAATGGGAGAACTCGTCCCCAGAATGATAATGAGCCCTATCAGGAATAGAACCATCGCCCCTGCGAAAGTCATAAACTCACGGCTCAGGAATTTAGTCTCGCTGTTCTGGTCCGGCAGTTCTTTGTAGCGGTAAAAAAACAGGCCAAGTCCGACCCCCGTAACAGCAAGCATAAAAATCACCAGCTGGCTGTATAATCCGAGATCCACAAAACTGTGTACGGATGCATCGGAAAGAATGCCGGATCGTGTCAAAAATGTTTCGTAAACAATTGCCACATAGGCCAGGATGGCAAAAATGATGGAGGCTTTCTGGGAAGTGGAACTTTTCTTCTGAATGATCATGGTATGGATTCCGGCCGTACCCAGAAGCCACGGTACAAAAGAGGCGTTTTCTACCGGATCCCAGGCCCAGTAACCGCCGAACGAAAGAGTGACGTATGCCCAGTAGCCGCCAAGAAAGATAGCTGTCAGCAGACAGACGTTGGCTGCGAGTGTCCACGGCAGTGCCGGACCAACCCACTCATTATACTTTCGTTTCCAGAGAGCGGCCATGGCGAAGCAGTATGGCACGGTCATCATGGCAAAACCGACAAACAGGATAGGTGGATGAATCAGCATCCAGTAGCTTTTCAGAAGGTCATTCAGGCCCTGCCCGTCCTGGGGTACAAAATCGGGATTTGATTGTAAAAAAGGTGCGTTGGGCATCGCTTCTGCAATAGTGCGAAAAGGGGAAGCACCGATAGAAACACCGCCGACAGAAATACCCAATAGCATCGACAGTAAAAAGATCTGGGTCAGTGTCATAAAGAACAGCACCGGTCCGCGATACGGCTTGCGTGCCCACTTCATCAAGGCAAGACCGACGACCGTTGAAAACAGGATCCATAGCATAAAACTCCCCTCCTGTCCGCCCCAGAATGCGGAAATCAGGTATTCAAGCTGAAGGTCCCTGCTCGTATAATTGAATACGTAGTAATAGTTAAACTGGTGTGTCAGGATTACATACAAAAGGAGTCCGGAGGCAATCAACAGGAATATTCCCTGTATACCGTACACCCAGTTGGAAATTCTGAAGTAGCGGTCTGTATCATTTTGTGAATAGAGAAAATATCCGACCGCCGCCAGGATCGCACTGATGAACGATGCATAAATAAAAAACTCACCAACTGTTCCAATCATTAGTCCGAATCGTTTTCAGAGTTGGCTTGAATAAATTCCGAACCATCATCATTGTACTTTGAGGGACATTTCATCAGCATATCATTGGCATAAAAAACATCTCCCTCCATTTCCCCGATTACAACCAGCCGGTCGGCCTCTTCAAAATTGTTTGGCTTCGGTTTGGGATAAATCACCCGGCGAACCTTGCCTGTCTCATCTTTCATATAAAATGAGAACTGCTTTGATTCCATAGAAAAACCATAATCCTTGCTGTCATCCCAGGCACCTACAACATGAGCTCCCTGCATACCGGCAGCCTGTTCAAAATCTACATAGGTGCTTATACTGTTGCCGAAGTTATACATCAGCAATGAGGTAAATCCGACGATTGCTGCAATACCTATTATTAATTTGGGTTTCATAATGTCTTTGGAGTTTCGGATTTCCTTTCTATTTGCTGTTCCAGGTTGTGCACCTTCCGGTCGACACGAATGATAAAAAACAGAAGTACCAGCCATATAATAAGACTGACGGCAAGTACGATGAAAATAAGATCATTGGAGGCTGCTGCCTGTATAAAGGCGCTCGATTGCTCAACACCTTCAGTTCCCTGCCAGTTTTCACCGTACGCTTTTGACAGTGTATCAACGGCCACCGTTGTATCTTCTTGTGCCTGGATTAATGAAAATTTCATAATGCTCGTTTCTCAATTTGGTACTTAACTTTTTTGTACCTGATTATAATATCATACAGCCAGAATGCCAGGGCGATAAAACCAACTACAGCCGGGTAAAAGATGTATCTTAATTCGGGTGCGGTAATTTCGCTGAAGGCCGGATTGCCGTCTGCCCCCGGATGCAGGCTTGGCAGCTGTCTAGGTATAATATACAGTAAAAAAGGGATTGTAGTTGCCGCGAATACATTAAAAACCGCTGCAATCTTCGCGCGTTTTTCCGGGTTGTCGAATGCCGTTCGTAACACAAAATACGATACATAGATCATCATTGCCAAAGCAGAAAGATTCATACGCGGCTCAGCCAATGTCCACCAGGTACCCCAGGTAAAACGAGCCCAGACCGATCCGGTCAGCAATCCGCAAATTCCAAAGATCAATCCAACCTGGGTGGCCGTTACAGCCTTGCGGTCTGTCTCTTCATTTGGATAATTGAGATATTTAATGCTGTACACAAATCCGACGGCAAAAAATACCGCCATCGTTAACCACATCGGAACGTGCAAGAACAGGTTGCGGGCCGACTCCTTCAGGATAGGTATATCGGGAATCTGAATAAGAAATCCTGCAATAATGACCCCTGTCATCCAGAGTGCTGTAATATATTTCCAGGGCTTTAATTTCATTGTTTGGTTTTATTACCGGTATATCGTATCCGGTTGATTTCAAAGCGTGGCAATATACGAAATCTGTTCTGGAATAATTAGCTCTTTTGCTGTCATTCAGATGAATTTTACCTTCTTTAAAGGTGTTAGTATCTTGCTATTGAATTAAGTGCACAAGCCATGGCAGCTCAACAAAACGAAAAAACCTTTAAACTAGCTACCAGCTGGAAAAATCATATAGCAGGGTATGTGATTTCCGTGCTGGCTATCCCGCTTTTCGGAATCGGGCTGATCGCACTTTACTGGGTGTACAAACGTCATAAACGCTATTCTTATACCGTCTCCGATACCCAGATCATCTCGCAGGATTCCAAATTCCATCGAACCGTCGATCTGATTGATATCGATAAGGTAAGAGTATCTCAAAGCTGGATGCAGCAAAAAATGGATGTCGGTGACGTGGCTCTTCACACCTCCGCCCTGAAAGTTACGTTGTACGGGATGGATAAGCCCTTCCAGCTGAAAAAACTTCTTGAACAGGCGATTGAGGCCGAACAAAGGAGACAGGCGACAGAAAAGAAAACGAAGCGCCGCGAACCGGAGCACGATCCCGGCACCATGGATAAGATGGATTATCTTACCGGGCTCTGGCAGCAAGGATTGGTTTCGGACGAAGATTTCGAAAAAGAACGCAAACATTTTGAGTGAACCAGCCTTTAAATGCTGTAACACAGAGTGACGCAGAGGATCCACAGAGTTTCACAAAGAAAATTCTTGAAATTTAATATTTTTTCTGGCACCAGCGTCCGCTGATGCCGTTTATGTTTTCCCTACAGGCTGGTTCAAGCGTCCAGGCTTGAACCTTTATGGAAGCTCTTTCCGACCGGCTGTTGCCTTTTCTCTTTCAAAATCCAGATCATACCACTATCATTGAATTGACAATTCTGGTTTATTGTCTCCTATTACAGCTTTGCATGTTAAATGAAATCTCCTGCTTTTTTGACCCATCCTCAACTGCGCCCGAGAGACGGGGCTTCGTAGAGCAGGCTCCGGCTCCTTCCCTATCCGCAAACCCACGGACAAGGAAGGAGTGACTCACTTCCTAAACTCCAGTAATTTCAAAGCCCCTCCTTGTTTCGCTGTGGGTTTTCAGTCCCGACGGTTCGGGAGGAGGGGTTGGGGTGGGTCAACTGCAAGGAATGTTGAATTGCTGATAACAAAAGTTCATTAGATCCTGCATTCCAAATCTTGCCTCTTCACACCCACCGGACGGCAACACCAGCCGCCCGATGGGAATAAACTCATTTCGAAATCATTTCGGCTTTTGCTTCATCCTCCTGGCGGGCCGGGTCGAAATTAACATCCTGGTACTCCTCCTCGTGTGAAGTAATTGTAAAGTGCCAGATCAGGCCGGCAATCATGAGCATGAGAGAAAAGACAACGATTGCCTGCTGAATAGTCAGTATATCATTTTCCAGAAACCAGGATACCAGCAGTACCGAGGCCGACTGCGCCAGTGTAAACAGCAGCCATTCCGTACTGAAAATACGCCCGCGAAACGGGTCGGGAGTGCGACGCTGAAGCAAGACCGTGCTCATCACCCAGTTTGCTCCCGAAGCCGCATGGGCGATGAAAACAAAAAACAGCATTATGGCGATACTTGATGTAGCACCTACCACCGCATACATCGCGCCGCCGAACATCATGCATATTCCCATCGCCTTCACCCAGTCGTGTTCTTCGGTAAATATGCGGCGGCCTATCACCGGACCTATCCCTGTCCCAACACCCCGGGCGGCATAAAGCAGGCCCAGTCCGACACTGCCCATCATCAATACCTCCTCGGAGACCAGGATCAGCATATAAACAAGTGCTCCCAGGAACATGGTGAAGCAGCCTTTGGCCAGTGTGGGACGAAGTATATGCGGATGATTCAATAAATAGCGAAATCCTTCCTTGATCCCGACCAGCGGATTTCGTGTGCGGCGTCGCTCCGCTTCGTCCATCTTTTTCTGCGGGATTACCGTGCGATGGATAAACCAGGCAGACAAGCCGTAGCTTAAAGCGTCAATAATAAAGACCAGATCGGTGCCCAGCCAGGCAGTCGCGAGTCCGCCCACTCCCATTCCCAGCGAAAAGATGATACTCCAGCTGGCAGCCGATAAAACATTGGCATCCACCAGCTCCTTTTCAGTCGTTACATTGGGTATCGACGAAGTCTTTGCAGGCTCGAATATTGCCGACAGCATCATCTGTAATGCCGTGAGCACATAAGCAATCCACAACGTTTCATATGATACTACCAGGAGCAGGCCCAGGATAATTATGCCCCGCAACAAATCACAGGCAATCATAATCCGGCGGCGGTTGAATCGGTCGGTAAGATAACCGGCGAAAGGCGAAAAACTGGCCAGGCTCATCATCTTGACAACGATAATCAAGCCGAGCAGAAATTCGGAATCGGAGTAGCGGGTAATAAGGGCATAGACAGCCAGCAACCCGAACCAATCGCCGAAATTGGATACAAGCTGACTGAGCCAAAGCCGGCGGTAATTCCGGTTATTGGAAACAAGATCGATATATGGACGCAGATTCTCGAGCATTTTTTTAGCCGCGGATGTACGCGGATTATAACTGATTGTTTGAAATCAGCTAAAAGCATTTAAAATATTTATCAATAAATCAGAGCGGTATAGTAATCTTAACTTACTCTCCATAACTGGCGCAAGCGTCCGCTTGTGCCGGAATTTTATCCTTCCACAATCCGCGAAAATCCGCGGCTATTTCACACCGGTGCTTCCGAAGCCGCCTTCGCCCCGCCCGGTATCCGGCAGCTCATCCG
>CAZPWQ010000024.1:0-25607 GCA_964590495.1 uncultured Balneolaceae bacterium | reverse complement strand
ACACCGGTGCTTCCGAAGCCGCCTTCGCCCCGCCCGGTATCCGGCAGCTCATCCGCCTCTTTCACTGCACATTGCGTTACCGGAGCTACCACCATTTGTGCGATACGGTCGCCGTGTTCAATAACAAACGTTTCCTCTCCAAGATTTACCGCAAGCACTTTTACCTCACCGCGGTAATCGGCATCGATCGTACCCGGTGTGTTGAGCATGGTGACGCCATTTCGATAGGCCAGCCCGCTTCGCGGGCGAATTTGCGCTTCATAGCCTTTGGGCAGCGCCATCTGCAATCCTGTGGGAATAAGTTCGCGCTGTCCCGGTTTTAATTTTACAGGCTCGCCGAGCGCCGCCCGGATATCCATCCCGGCAGCATATTCCGATTCATATGAAGGCAGCGGCAAATCTTTGGCGTGTGATAACTTCTTAAACGTTACATTCATCGGTTTCTGGGTTCTTTGGTGTATTTAATTAAACGAACTTTCACATTTCCAATCCAGACTTTGGCGTGGGTCTCTGCGGGAATTCTCAGATCATCGGCGATATACCATGATTTAAAAGAGCCCCGGAACCCGAAGGGACCGTCAATATCGGCATTTCCTTCGCTGTAGTATGTTTTTACGGGTTCATCGAAAGCGTCGTATTCCCTTTCGCTGATCTCGGAACTGTTGGTTCCGTTTATATATCCCTTTTCACGCTCGAGATACACCAGCAGCTGATAATCTTTATCGGTACCGGCAAACAGACGCGCATAATAAAAAATAAGCTGCCCGGAACTGGACGGGCCGGTTACCTCCAGCGTATCTACCACCTCTCCATCCTCGGATATAATAACCCTGCTGTTTTCATAGTCAAAGGCGTATTGTTCATCCTTAAACTCTTCTTCGTCTACATTGTCTCGCCAGTACAAAACAGTATAGGGTAAACTGTCGGTCTCTACCATAAACGTGTTATAGTGATTTTCCTCCTCCCCTACGAAAGGGATCCCGGAATTTGAAATAATTTTGGAGCGCAGCCACCATACTTTTTCTCCCATATGGGTCGTATCACGCACAATTTCAGTCTCTATCCAGCCAAGTTTAATAAATCCGTATTTAACTTCGTATGTGAAAGTCTCTTCCCATTTCAGCAGTTCATCCATGCCCGGGGGACGATCAGGATGTTCGTAGGTCAACAGGGAATCCGCCTCCTGTGCCTGAAGCTCCACATTACCGAAAAGACATAAAAAAACCGGAATAACCCACAAGAGGCCGAATGATGAATAAATTTTCACAACATGGTTTTATTTTCCAATTGATTTTAATATAAACAGGCAAAGTTCGATATTATATTTATGAATCTGAAATATGAATTAAGATATTTTAAACGTTTTGCGTTCATGTTTACATCAAAGACTGTTGTTTATCTCTTTATAACTGTTATACTTCTCCTTGCCGGCTGTTCGAAAAGTGATGATCAGCGTCGATTTGAAAATGAGGCACATTCCATACCTGATGGAATTACGGAGATGGGTACCGACGGGGAACGCACTGAGAATGGAGAAATCGACCCCGATGACTGGAAAATTAGTCCGGTATATTCGGGGCAGCTGGAGGTTGATACACCCGCCTTTCCGAACCCGGTTCCTCTTAATTCAAATCTGCAGATCCATATCAGCATTAATTTTTCTCCTGATAACCTGTCGAGGATTGAAGTATTTGCTTTTAAACAACCGGATCAACAGCCTACTCATATTGGCAACTTTGAACACCAGGGGCTAACAATTGGACTTATTGATATCAATTTAAATGCACAAAGTATAATCGGTTCGTCAGATACAGGACACAGTCCTTCAGATAAATACAGAATTCTTATCTATGATGACAACCAGCGGAACTTAATCACCTATGGTGATGTCCAAATAGAGTAAGTTGTTAATTTGTAACAGGGCTCCTATTTTTCAACAGCTCTATTGGATTCACAGTAGTATGAGCAAGCATAAGATTACACCATCAGAAAAAAGCGTACTTGAACGGCTTATTTTTCCCGAAAGTTTCCAGGTTGTAATGGAGGAAACGGGATTAGCTTACGGCGAACTCCGGGACGACCTGATAAACCTGCTGAGTTTTGGTTTCGTACAAGCGTATGAACGCAGTGGAAGTAAAATTGCACTTACCAGCTTTTACGATTCCGACAACCTGCAGGATTTTACCTTTCAGGCTACGAAAAAAGGTCTGTCGGAAATAAAATCAAACTGATATGAAATTTGAAGCAGTTGCAGATGAAGATATCACCGAACTGGAACTCTTTGCTGAAGAAAATAAAGCAACTATAAACGGTGAAACTCAATCGTACAGCTTTAAGCAACAAGACAATGGGCGATATCTCCTGCGTATCGGCAGGAAATTGTACAAAATTGATAATGTTGAGTATGATAAATACAATATCGCTTTTACGCTCAACGGTAACTGGTGCTCGGTAGATGTCCGCGATGAACAGGACCTGCTGCTCGACCGCCTGGGTTTTAAAACAGCCGCCGATATCGGCGAAGGACAACTGAAGGCCCCGATGCCTGGTAAGATACTGGAATTACTGGTCAGGGAGGGCGATGAAGTTGAACTCGGCGATCCGGTGGCAATCCTGGAAGCTATGAAGATGGAAAATGAATTAAAGGCACCGGTCAGCGGTACGATTACTTCCATATCGGTTGCTGAAGGTGACTCTCTCGAAAAGAATACCGAAATTTTAGAAATAAAAGTCAGTGGATAAATTTGTTATTGAAGGCCCTACCCCTCTCAAAGGTACAATACCGGTAAGCGGATCGAAGAATGCAGCCCTTCCCCTTATGGCTGCAGCGTTATTGGGCGACTCTCCTACGGTTATCACCAATGTCCCAAAGTTACGCGATATCTATACTTTTAACAGCGTAATTCGTGCTACCGGCACTCATGTAGCGTTTGATGAAGAGGAAAGTTCGCTGAAAATAGATCCTGCTCATCTGACGGAGTACGAAGCCCCGTATGAACTGGTTCGTAAAATGCGCGCTTCATTCTATATGCTGGGTGCGCTTCTCGGCAAATTCGGAGAAGCAAAAGTTTCTTTGCCGGGGGGATGCGCATGGGGACCGCGTCCCGTCGATCTGCACCTGAACGGGATGCGGGCGATGGGAGCCGATATAGAGCTGGATGAAGGATATGTTATTGCCGAAGCACCCGATAAATTGAAAGGCGGTGTATTTGAACTGGAACCCAGCAGCGTTGGGGCAACGATAAACCTGGTATTGGCTTCGGTATTGAAAGCTGAAAAATTTACGATCAAAAACGCCGCCCGTGAACCCGATGTCGTTTTGCTGTGCAACCGGCTTAGGGATATGGGCGCCAATATTGAGGGTATCGGCACCGATACCCTGACCATCCGCCGGGTCGACAGCCTGCAGGGCTTAGCGGTTCGCAACGCTCCCGACCGGATTGAAACGGGCACTTTTATGATTGCTGCCGCCATGCATCCCGAATCGGAAATTACCCTTACCGGTACCGATCCGGATGATCTGGGGAAGTTTCCGGAAACGTTCCAAAAGATCGGGGCGGATGTTAGAATACAAGGCACTGATATTCATATTAAAGCACCCAAAGAGATCATTCCCACTTCAATCAAGACAAAAATATATCCCGGCTTCCCTACCGATCTGCAGGCCCAGTGGTCGACACTGATGACCCAGGCCCCGGGCGATTCAAAAGTAACCGATAGCATTTATTTTGACCGGTTTAGTTATGTCCCGGAATTAAAGAGGCTCGGCGCCGATATGGAAGTCAAAAAAAATACGGTCCATATCGCCGGTAAAACCCAACTGAAAGGTGCCTCCGTAATGAGCACGGACTTGAGGGCCAGCGTCAGCCTGGTACTGGCAGGTATGGTTGCCGAAGGGAAAACAGATGTACTGCGCATTTATCACCTCGACCGCGGTTATGAGGACCTCGAAGACAAACTTAATAACGCCGGTGCAAAAATCAGGCGCACCGAACAGGAAGCCTGAGTGTTTTAACAACTAAGACACTGAGAACACTTAGTGAGCTTTGTGTCTTAGTGGTAAGATACCTCCCGGTCTCCTTTGTTCCCTTCAAAATCACAAAAATGTGGATCGAAATCCCTCTCTCCCTCTTTCAGTACCATAAGCTCTGTTTTTACCATTTACATTAATGAGTACATACTTGTATATTATTATGATCGTTTGAAGAAGTATTCAGAGATTTATTTAAAGAAATTTTAGGTATCCTTTTGCAGCATTTTTTGAAATCACAGAACCAATTATCATTTTTTTCTGCTCTTATGGAGCGGTTACTAAATAATATGGACACATTTGCGAGAATTTTGATCTCACAGTTCGCATGTGTGCAACCCCTGCAAAATCTATCCCTCTCTGAGTATACCAGACATTTACAACCAAATTTTTCCATTAACAGGAATTTTAATTTAGCGGTTGCTGAACCTCCGCTAAGACGAAAGAATTTTAATACTGTTTTAACTGTGATGACATTGATTGAATTTTTGATCAGGATTAAAAATCCGGAGGGCAGCAGCTGCGTGAAACACCGTTTATACGATGAAAAATCAAATTATAATTCACGCTTCAGGCAAACAAACTCGTATAGCACTACTCGAAAACGGGGAACTTGCCCAACTTTTTATAGAATCTGAGGAGAACCAGCGCACGGTCGGTAATATTTACCTGGCCCGTGTACATAAAGTAATGAGTGGAATTCGGGCGGCCTTTATTGATATGGGCACGCCGAAAGACGCCTTTTTGCACTTTTCCGACGCCGGTGATCATCTGAAGGAATATATCCAGATGCTCAACGGTAAGAATGCCATTCCGAAAAATGTGCGAAAAGAGCTCCAAAAGACGAATTTCAACAAGATCCCAAACTACGAGAAACAGACCTGGGCGGGTAAAATCCTGCAATCGGGGCAAAAACTGCTTGTTCAGATCGTCAAGGAGCCGATCGGATCCAAAGGTCCCAGGATTTCAACCGATATTACGGTTGCCGGACGTTTTCTCGTTCTCATCCCAATGGGCGAATATATCGCCGTCTCACGTAAGATCAGCAATTATAAAGAGCGGCGGCGGCTTAAAAATGTTGTCGGATCGATGGTTCCTGATGGTTTCGGGGTAATAATCAGAACTGTAGCACAGGGACAGGATGAACAGGCTATAGAGGACGACATGCGGGATGTCCTGAAAAAATGGGAACGCATTCTCGAACGTCTTGAAACGGCCAAACCGCCTGAGCTGCTCTATAAAGATCTCGATATGACGGAAAGTCTCGTCCGCGATCTTTTTGCCAAACAATACGAACGGGTACTTATCGACGACCCCACGATGCATAAGAAGATAAAGTCGTACGTCAGCCAGATTGCTCCCCAAATGCTTCCAAACGTGGAGCTTTACAAGGGCAGCGAACATATTTTCGACTTTATGAAAATCGCCAAAGATGTGGATTCGATATTCAGTCCGCGCGTTCGCATGCCTTCCGGCGGTTATCTGATCTTCGAACAAACCGAGGCTATGTATGTGGTGGATGTAAATTCAGGTCCTTATGCAGCCAAGGAAAAGCAGGAAGATAATTCACTCAAAACCAACCTGGAAGCAGCACGTGAAGTGGCAAAACAGCTTCGCCTGCGCGATATCGGCGGTATTATCGTAGTCGACTTTATTGATCTTCGCAGTTCCAAAAACCGGAAGAAGATATATGATGAACTGAAAAAAGAGTTTAAAAAAGACCCCGCAAAAACAAATGTGATCGGAATGAGCGACTTCGGACTGATACAGATTACACGTCAGCGTATTCGTCCAAGCGTTGTGAACTCAGTATCCAAGGTCTGCCCGATGTGCGGTGGGTCAGGAAACGTGGTCACACAGAATACCATTATTGCCGATCTCGATGCATGGCTCAGTAAGTTCCGTCATACCACCGACTATCGCGCTGTCGATATCTACATCAATCCTTATCTGAAGTCATATATCGAAAAAGGATTCTTCAGCATTAAATGGAAATGGATGTACCGTTATTGGCTCAAAATTACGCTTATTCCGGACGAAACGGTTTCGCTGAATGAATATAAAGTGACACTGGCGGGATCGGATATCGATATAACCGATATTGTTATGCAGAATAAAAACATTGATGAGCTGATCGAAAATAAAGACGGGGAACTTGTAGAACTGGATTCCGGTAAAACAAATCCTGATAATCTCGACTATTACGACAAGAAAAGCAGCAAATACTATAAATCATCCAACGGAGACAAGCGCACCAAAAGGCCCCGACCTACCAAGAGCCGTTCCGGCAGTGATTCCCGGGGCGATTCAAAATCTAAATACTATAAATCTGATTCATGAGTTTACCTGAATTGAAAGCAACCACCGTTCTCGGAATTATACATAACGGTGAGGCAGCTATCGGAGGTGACGGTCAGGCAACGATGGATAAAACTGTGATGAAGTCGACAGTCAGAAAAGTGCGCAAGCTGGATGACGGTAATATCCTGGCCGGTTTTGCCGGCTCGACGGCCGACGCTTTTACCCTGTTCGAAAAGTATGAGGAAAAACTGAAAGAATACGACGGTAACATGAAACGTGCGGCAGTTGAAATGGCCAAGGAATGGCGGAAAGATAAATTCCTGCGGAAACTGGAGGCCCTGCTGGTTGTAATGAGTAAAGAACAGGCCCTGCTTATTTCCGGACAGGGAGATGTCATCGAGCCGGATGACCATATATTGGCAATTGGCAGCGGAGGTTCCTACGCACTCGCGGCGGCACGGGCCCTCAAACAAGATGCACCGGAATTATCTGCCCGCGAAATCGTTAAGAAAGCACTGGATATAGCTGCCGAGATCTGCATCTATACGAATCATAATTTGAGCATACTGGAAATAGAAGATTAATGAACACAATGCAACCCGCCATAAAACAGAAAAACTTAACGCCGCAGCAGATTGTTGCAGAGCTGGAAAAATATATTATAGGTCAGAATGAGGCCAAAAGATCGGTTGCTATCGCTCTTAGAAACCGGTGGCGCCGGATGAATTCCGCCGAGGAGATAAGAGATGAGATCCTACCGAATAATATTCTCCTGATCGGACCTACAGGGGTGGGTAAAACAGAAATTGCCCGCCGATTGGCCAAGCTCGCGGAGGCGCCCTTTATAAAGGTGGAGGCCAGTAAATTTACCGAAGTCGGATACGTCGGAAGAGATGTAGAATCGATGATCCGGGATCTGACCGATATTGCGATCAATATGGTAAAGACGGAAATGCAGGAAAGGGTGCAGGAACAGGCCCGTGAGATTGTAGAGGAACGAATCCTCGATATACTAATCCCTCCGGTTAAAAAATCGGGAAATGATTCAACGGGATTCAGATCTGAGGATGACTCTGATTTTAACCCCGAAGATGCCAGCGACAGGGAATTGAATGAACGAACGCGCGAGAAATTCCGCCGGAAATTACGCGATGGAGAACTTGAAGGCCGCAAAATTGAAATTGAAGTGCAATCGAAAAAAGCGCCGATGATGCAGGTATTCGGTCCGCAGGGCGGAATGGAAGAGATGGGTATCAACCTGCAGGATATGCTCGGAAATATCGGTGGACAAAAAAAGACTAAGCGGAATGTTACCATCGAGGAAGCCCGAAAGATTTTGATCGACGAAGAATCCGAAAAACTGATTGATCATGATGCCGCCATACAGGAGGCACTTGAGAGAGTACAAAAGCAAGGTATCGTTTTTATTGATGAGATCGACAAGGTTGCTGATTCCTCCGGTAACGGTAAAGGCGGTGGCGGGCCTGATGTAAGCCGCCAGGGTGTACAGCGCGATATGCTGCCTATTGTCGAAGGAAGCAATGTTTCCACCAAACACGGAATGGTTAAGACAGACCATATTCTATTTATCGGTTCCGGCGCTTTTCATGTTTCGAAACCTTCTGATTTGATACCCGAGCTTCAGGGACGTTTCCCCATTCGTGTCGAACTAAATTCTCTGACCGAATCCGACTTCTTCGATATCCTCACTATACCAAAAAATGCCCTGACAAAGCAGTATCAAGCTATGCTGAAGGCAGAGGGTGTGGATATTGAATTTACAGAAAGTGCTCTCAAAGAAGTGGCTTCTATTGCCGCACAGGTAAATCAGAGTGTAGAAAATATCGGCGCACGACGATTACATACTATTTTGTCGTCACTGCTCGATGAGTTACTTTTTGCGGTGCCCGATGATATCAGTTCGGGCGAAATTATAATTGACCGGGAATATGTGAACCAACAACTCGATGACCTTGTTAAAGACAAAGATTTAAGTCAATATATTCTTTAGTTGTTGACTTATACAAAATTTTAAACTACATATTACAATAGACTTCATCTGCATCAGCGGGATATAATTATTGTAGTACTGTTGCGTTCTAACAAACACCAGTAATAGCTAACACATTCTTTTATTATGAGCTTGAGAAAATTTCTTGTGCCTAACCTGGCAGTCCTCATTGTACTTTCATTTTTTTGGTTCGCCGGAGTGGAATCGGTCGTAAAGGGCGACGATGACCACCAAAGGAATCTGAAAAAATATATACAGACTCAACGCCATATTATTGAAAATTATGTCGATGAAGTTGATGTCGATGAACTTTATAAAAGCAGCATACGCGGGCTTGTTTCCAATCTTTCAGACAGTACCGTTCAACTGGAGGGTACCCCGGTTGATACCTCTTTTAAGAATAAAAAAGTAAGCAGCCTCAGTGAATCGGTAAGTAAGTTTGAAGAGGCATATTTATTTGTGGCTAATAACTTTTCCGCTGAAAATATGACCAAACGGACCGAGGACGCCATCCAGCGGATGTTCCATGAACTCGATCCTCACTCCATTTATATTGAGCCTGAGATCAGTGAAGCCATCGAAGATGAATTTGCAGGTAAGTTCCAGGGCGTTGGCATACAATTCAATGTGTTACAGGATACTATTACTGTTATAACGCCGATATCAGGCGGACCAAGTGATCAGCTTGGTATTCGTTCGGGTGATCGCATCATTGCTATTAACGACAGCAGCGCAATTGGATTTACAAATGAAGATGTACGTCAAGCTCTTCGCGGACCAAAGGGCTCTGAAGTGGATGTAACGATTAAGCGTCCCCATCAAGGCTCATTGCTCGACTTTACCATAATACGTGATGATATCCCGCTATACACGGTAGATACCTCCTATATGCTTGATGAAAAAACAGGCTATGTCAAAATCAATCGCTTTGCCGAAACTACCCACAGTGAATTTATGGAGGCTATGAATGCCATGAAAGGAGAGGGTATGGAACGAGTTATCCTGGATCTGCGTGGTAATCCAGGCGGATATCTCGGACAGGCCATCGCAATTTCCGAAGAATTCTTCTCGCGCGGTACTAAAATCGTATCAACCAAAAGCCGCCATAAACGATTCACCAGCGCCTACTTTTCACGCCGCGACGGTGAGTTTAAAGAAGAACCGGTGATTGTTCTTGTCAATGAAGGCTCGGCATCTGCGAGTGAAATTGTAAGCGGAGCTATACAGGACCACGACCGGGGCCTCGTTGTCGGCCAACGGACGTTCGGTAAAGGGCTGGTACAACAGCAATATGATTTAATTGATTCGAGCAAAGTACGGGTTACTATTTCAAAGTATTACACCCCTTCCGGCCGGTTGATCCAGAAACCTTACCAAAGCGATGGCAGTGAAGAATATGCCTATGAGATAGTCAATCGGAAACGTGATGCAAGAGGCGATGCAATGGAATTTATATCACACGTACCCGACTCTCTGAAGTACCATACTGATGCCGGACGCACCGTGTACGGAGGAGGCGGAATTGTACCGGATGAAATTATACAGGAAGATACCCTCCAGTCGCCCGCTATTGTCAGTTATATGCGTCAGAAAAGAATAGATTTCGACTTTGTACGTAAATATGTAGATGATTACGGTGATGAATTCCGTGCTGAGTGGGAAGATGATTTCGAAAGATTCCGAATCGATTTTAAATGGTCGGATAACCATATTGACCAAATTTATGCCACATTGAAAGAAAACAATATGGTGGAATCAGATACGATTGATGAACCTGATTTTAAATCCGATACGCTGTTTGTACCGAAAGGACACTTTGAAAAAGTCGAGTGGATGCCCCGCGGTATAATGAAAGCCGAACTGGCAAAGCAGGTATGGGGACTTAAAAAATACTTCCCGGTATTTAACGATGTTTTCGATACTTCACTCAAAGAAGCGATGAACATGTGGGATGAGGTCAGACAGCTGAAAGAATATGCAGCGAACCATCAGGCACCGGTACCGCGTGATTAATTAGGAATTAGGAATTTATCTCGTGCCGTCCATTCTGCGGCGGCACGCAAAGCAGAGGCTCTGCCTCTGGATCGCTGCCGATTAATGCGAGAGAAGAGAACCCCGATAGTAGTCGAGGCAGGCACGGATGACGCAGATTGGGCAGGGTTACGCGGATTGTGATAATTAAAAATTCAAAACTAAACAACTTGTCCGACCGCCGGCGGATTTAAAATTACACCAAAAAGCGGCTCAAAAAAACCAGGGCCGCAGTTTCGGCACGCAGCCTGTATTCGCCTAAAGAAACCAGCACCCCTCCTCTTTGTTGAACCCTTTCTATTTCCCGTTCCGAGAATCCGCCCTCCGGTCCCACAAGCAATAATATTTTATCGCTATCCCCCGAAAATTCATTCACAGAATCTGGACTTACTTTTTCATGGGCTGCAAGACAGAGAGCATCCCGGTGGAGATCAAGCAACTCTTCAAATGATGATAAGAGTTTTATTTCCGGCAACCAGGCTCTCTGGCTCTGTTTCATGGCAGTAAGCGCTGTTGATTCCAGGCGGTCCATACGTACGTTTTCTTTCACAGTATGATCGCTTCGAAAAAAACAGATTTCACTTGCTCCCAACTCTGTCGCCTTTTCGACGGCAAATTCCAGGCGATCCCTTTTTTTTATAACACCCATACCCAGAATCAGGCGAGGATTATACGCAGGGATTTCTTTTCTTGAAATAATCTCTATCTGTACGAATTTATTTGCCTGCCGTGCGATAGTACCTTCATACCATCCGCCGGCGCCATCTGTAAAAATAATAAAATCCCCTTCGTTAAAACGCAGTACTTTGGCGGCATGCCGGCTCTCGTTTTTCCCCAGCTCAGCAATGCTCCCAATTATATTGGAAGGAGGACAGTAAAATATGTTCATAACTGATTATTTTTTCCTGAAAGGTTCTCCAGGCTGAAATTCAGTTTGTCCTGACTCCAGCACAATTTCTACGTAAGGAATACAAAGTCCGCAACTACAGCTGCAAAATCGGTCGTTTTGCAATTGCGAGATCTTGCTGTAACCGTACTCACGTGCATATTCCTTTATCTCTTCAAAGGTTCTGTCGTGACAAATACATCTCGTCACCTTATTTTCAGACATATTTAACTCTCTCCTTAATCTTCATTTCTCATAAGTTAATCTCTTACTAATTAATCTGCATTCTCACCAAGAAATTTGGTTGGATGCAAGGCGAAAGGTAAATGGTGCAGTGAAATGTACTGAGTACATTAATCAAACCATTTGACTTTCAACGCAGCAGACGACAAAATTTCGCAGCAAATCACGGACTGTAGTTTAAAATTATCTCTTAATCATGCAATACATGAAACACAGGAAATACTATAATATTCCTGTGAGAATGCAGATTATTGTTTAAAATGTTTGCTAAGCCTTAATTCCTGTCCCTGGTAATTGCTCTTGATGTCTTCTCCGTATATAAACGCCGGAACCTCGGTATTCGGTTCAAACTTCATACTGCAGAAGGTCTGTCCGTCTTCAATCAGGAAAGGAACATCATGTGAACGTACTTCAAGTACTGCACGAGCTCCTTTATCTTCTACGGCACCACCGAAGCCGCTGTCAAAAAAACCAGCGTAATGGGTTCGCAGTTCGCCTGACCCGGTATCATAAGCGATCATTTCAGCTGCCAATTGTTCAGGAATGCGACAACGCTCTTTGGAAGCAAAAATATAAAATGCTTCCGGTTCTAAAATCAGATGATCATCGCGCCGGGAGTAGATCGGTTCCCAAAAATCCTGTACAGCGTAATGAGCTATATTATCCAGGTCGATATAGTCGCGATGCTTTCGAGCTTTGTAACCGACAATCTGTCCCTCCTCCCCGTGCAGATTCACGCTCAAAAACAGTCCGTTATTAACCTTCATGCGATCAACTTCGACACGAGATCCATCTTCGTTAAATAAGAGGGGATCTGAGTTATGTATATGTAATATATCCTGGTCGGTGAGTACAGTATGACCGTGACGTATGCGAAGCTGATTCAAACGTTGACCGGTACGTACTTTAATGGGGAACGATTTGGGTACTACCTCCAGGTAAAGCTTTCCGCTGTAACCTGAACGTATTTCCTCGAATCGATGTGAATAGTCGGTAATAACCCGTGTAAACACATCCAGACGACCCGTAGTACTTTTGGGATTGGCTTTTGCCGTCAGGTGTTCGCCAGAGACGATCTGGTAGTTACTATTGATATCGCCCGAACCGTTAAAAAGCGTCTTTTGCGGAGAAATATGAGACGGCAGATGCAGCTCTTCCAGCAATGGGATGAGATAGACGCAGTTCGGCTCAAGGATGGCTCCGCCGGTAATCGAAAATTCATACTGCTTCAGCTTTTCCAGTTTCGTTTCGACCGTCTCATCTTCCGGAAGAAAGCTGCAGCGAACACGGTAGGCTTTTTCCCCCAGGCGCAGATCGAGTGAGTTCGGCTGAAACTGTTCATCTTCAAGCGGAAAATCTTTCTGTGATGAAATAATTCCCGCCTCAGCAAGCAACCGCAGCTTTTGAACCGGCAGGATGCCTTTGGTACGAAGATTTACTTCTTTGATTTTAGTAGTGCTCATTTGCTGTCTTTTATAGCAATAAATATAATAATGAAATTTTCAGGTCGTCTGACTAATAACTGTAACAAAATATTAACGCGGCTCTGCGCCGGCCATTTCATGTATTTTCAGCCACTCTTCTTCCGTAACAGGCGTGATGGACAAGCGGAATCGTTTCAACAATACCATATCCTTTAGCGCCGGTTCCACTTTGATAGCATCCCTGGTTACCGGACTTTCAAACTTTTGGACGAACTTCACATCCACGAGCTCCCACGTAGGATCTTCTTCGCTGCTTTTCTCATCGAAATATTTAGAATCAGGATCAAACTGTGTCGGGTCCGGATAAGGTTCACCTGCTACTTCCATACTACCGACAATAACCGGCGGACGCACGTTCGAATGGTAAAACAAAACGCCGTCACCGATTTTCATCTCATCCCGCATAAAGTTCCGGGCTTCATAATTTCTAATGCCATCCCACGGTTCTACGCCGTCACGTTTAAGATCGTCAATACTGTAGGCGTCAGGTTCGGATTTCATCAGCCAATAATTTCGTTCACTCATTATATAAAGAAGTTTAATTTTGTTACTGTTAGCATATTTAGCTGTTGAATTTGAAAAAACAACCTTAATCCCTCTCAAGAGACGGGGTTAAGTTCTTAGGCTAATCGTGAGACTGTGTCATCCTGAACTTGATTCAGGATCTGGTGCTGGGAATCTTGCAAAAGCTTTTTCCAAGTATGTGCGACAGATGCTGAAATAAATTCAGCATGACACGTTGGTTAGTTATTAACTGCTCACGATCCATATTACAGCCTGAACATGCAAAGAACTACAATCTAATTAATCAACTGGTTATTGTTTAATGGAGTAGAATATAGAATACAGAAGTCAGAATTCAGAATAAAAATATACAACAAACAACAGACAATAAGTTATGAACATACTTTTCTGGAGTGGCGGCAAGGATGCTTACCTGGCGCTTCAATTTTTCCGACAGGAGCATGCCGAACCTGACATAAAACTGCTGACAACGTATGAAGAATCGTCGGAGGTGGTCCCGCACCAGGAAATTGAACTATCACACATACGGAAACAGGCCGAAGCCCTTGGTTTGGATCTTATTACTGTACCACTGCCAAAAGACTGTCCGAATGACGAGTATCTTAAACTAACAGAACAAACGTTATCAGAGCAGGAAAAACCCGCAGAACATCTAATCTTCGGCGACTGGAAACTTGAAGATATACGGGAGTGGCGGGAAAATGAGTTCGGAGAGATGGGATATGAATGCCTGTTCCCGATCTGGGGAAAAAGTCTTCATGAGTTGCTGCCGGTTTTATGGCTGGGCCCCATCACCGTGGAAATCAGCAACGTCAGGGACGAATTCAAGGACCTTATCAGGGTGGGAGAAACATACGATCAAAATTTTGTCACCCAAATTAAACGTTTGAACGATGATATCGACCCCATGGGTGAAAACGGGGAATTCCACACAAAAGTTATTTTTGAAGATCTGGATGAAAAAGTTGAGCTGGAGATACGAACTCCCTAAATACAACCTTATTAAGAAAATTCGAAATCCAAATGACCAAAATTCGAAACATTCGTGGTTGTTGATTATTACTCAGCTGAATGTAGAATATCTCGCTATTTTTATTAGAGGATTGGTTATTTAAATAACAGCAGCCGTTTCGAATTTTGAACATTAGGATTTCGAATTTGTCCTTTCGGATTTGGGTCATTAGGATTTAGGATTTAATTATATTTGCTCACGTACCACCTGACAGTTTTTCGCAGTAGTTCTTCAAATGAGCTGCGGGGTTTCCATCCCAGCTCCCGTTTTATTTTTGAAGCATCTATGGCATAGCGAAAATCGTGGCCGGGACGGTCAGTAACGAAGGTAATTAAATCCTTACAGTTGTACCCCGGATCGGCTTCCTCATTTATCAAGCTGCAGATCAGTTTCACCAGATCGATATTTTTCCATTCATTGTCGCCGCCTATGTTATAGGTTTCCCCGGCCTTTCCTTCATGAAATGCAAGATCAAGCGCCTCGCAGTGATTTTCTACATAGAGCCAGTCGCGCACGTTTTCTCCCGTTCCGTAAACCGGAATTTCCTTACCCTTTAATGCCGTACGAATGACGGTGGGAATCAGCTTTTCATCATGCTGATGGGGACCGAAGTTATTCGAGCAGTTGGTTGTCACCACATCCATATCAAAAGTGTGATGATAGGATCGTACGATAAAATCACTGCCGGCCTTGGTAGCTGAATACGGTGAATTCGGTGCATACGGCGTCTCCTCTGTAAAAGCACCTTCATCGCCCAGGGTACCGTAAACCTCGTCTGTGGATACATGCAAAAAACGATTTTCAGAGCTGCTGTTCACACTATCCCAGAACCTGCGGCATTCTTCAATCAGATTAAAAGTACCTACTACATTCGACATTATAAACGGTTCGGGGCCTTTAATAGAGTTGTCTACGTGTGATTCGGCTGCAAGATGGAAAACACCGGTCGGTTTAAAATTACCGATTATATCCTGTACGTCGTCACGATCGACAAGATCCATCTTCTTGAAACGGTAACGGTTTGAATCTTTGATCTCCTTCAGGTAAGATAAATCAGAGGCATAGCTTAATTTGTCAATATTCATAAAATGATAATCGGGATACTTCGCGTGAAGATAAAGCAGCAGGTTCGATCCGATGAATCCTGCTCCGCCCGTTACGATAATTCTTCGTTCCATATTAGTGTCTGTCATGGAGGAAATATTGGTAATCTACGACTAAACTGTACAACAAGTGAGCACCTCTTATTAAATTGTAATCATAAATTTATCAAACTCCGAAGGAGTTGAACGTGAATAGCCCCCTGCGAAGCTGGGGGTCAATCAAAAAGTGAGATGATCAACCCCGAAGCGGGTTGAATATATAGGATTTGTTGGAAAAATACAGGTCATGTTCCATTTCAAAAAATTATTAATATCTTTCTTCGGTGAATAATATTTAATAGATATTAAATTATGAGTCTGCTTTAAAATCTTATTTATTCAACCCACTCCGGGGTTGGATATTTTTTAATGAACAGTTTACCCCGCATTGCATACGGGGCTATTCATATTTAATCCCTTCGGGATTTAAGGACAAAAGATGCGATTCGAGGCAAATGCTAAAAACCGGCTTAGACTACCGGATGATGAGCCTTGCTATGGCACTTAGAATAAATCTTTTGTTGGAATTTCTTTTAAAACCGGCTGTTGCTGATCTTTTTCCGAAACAATGGGATCCGAAACCTGCCAGCTGATATTCAGGTCAGGGTCATTCCACCGCAGCCCTCTTTCACCTTCCGGATAATAGTAGTCGCTGCACTTGTAATAAACCAGGGCATCCTCCGATAAAACAGAGAACCCGTGAGCGAATCCTTTGGGAATGAACAACTGGTGCTTGTTTTCTGCAGATAATTCAACGGCGGTATGCCGGCCGAACGTATCCGATTTTTTGCGAAGGTCAACGGCCACATCGAGGATTGTGCCCTGCATCACCATAATCAGCTTGTCCTGCGGCTGCTGGATCTGGTAATGCAGCCCGCGAACCGTTCCTTTTTGCGACCTGGAGAGGTTATCCTGTACAAAGCGGATATCCAATCCCTGTTTTTCAAGATATTCGTCGCGATACGTTTCCAGGAAAAATCCCCGCTCATCGCTGTATACTTTTGGCTTGAATAATAGTACATCCGATATTTCGGTAGCAATGACTTTCATTAAATAAATTCTTATCTATTCTCTCGAAAAACCGTTAAAACGGTTTCTCTTATTTATGTTTAGTTTTAATCACCGCAATAAATTGCGGTATTAACAGTAGTTAGATAATCAACCGTGTTAACTTACAACATGATTGACAATTGTAGGTAATTAATAGCACCTGGAACCACCTACTTTCCCAAGTATTGACTACCGTTAACCCCGGAATTCCGGAGTAATCACCAGCTCCTTACAGACCCCGCAATAAATTGCGGGGTTAACGAGATTCTTCACAACGATAACTCATTCTTACCCGAACTATTCTGAAAAACCTTATTGCCGGACTACCGTTAACCCCGGAATTCATTCCGGGGTATGGGTAGATACCCCAGAAGACAAAACCGTTTTAACGGTTTCTAAACTGATCAAGAAGTTTCCTGAGTCCTTCTTCCCAATCCTCTAGTACAACTCCCGGCACCGAGCGGATTTTCCCGGTGTTTAACTTAGAAAAAAAAGGGCGTTTGGCCCCGGTTGCATACTCATCCGAAGTTACCGCATTCAATTCCACCTCAATATCTTTCAACCTGAAAATTGCAGCAGCCAGATCATACCAGGTAATCAACCCGTCCGAAGTTATATGAAAAGTACCTTTCTTATCAGCCTCTAACAGGGCAAAAGTATTTTTCACCACATTCTCCGCAAATGAAGGAGTTCCCCACTGGTCATTAACAACGCTCAGTTGATCCCGTTCTTTCCCGGCTTTCAACATTGTTGTAATAAAGTTACTGCCGAACCGGCCGCATAACCACGATATCCTTATAATCAAATAATTGCCACCGGTATCACGAATAGCCTGCTCTCCCTCCCATTTCGTGTGTCCGTACCAGTTGACGGGATCGGCAGGATGTCCTTCAGCATAACCCCGGGGAAACCTCACTTTATCTTCTGATATGCCCGGAAATACATAATCGGTGGAAAAATGTACGAGCCTGCTTCCCGCTTCAAGACATATTTGTGCCAGTTGACTAACAGCGCCGGCATTAATTTTCATGGCTTTCTCCTTCTCCTTTTCTGCACGATCGACATTGGTATAAGCCGCACAATTGATCACCACATCCGGCTGCTGATTTCCGATTTCATCAGCCATTTTATCGAAATTCGTAATATCCAACCCCCTTGAATTATAAGAGATCACATTTAGATTCCGGTCGTGATGACGAAAGAAGAACTGCCATTCACTTCCAAGCTGTCCGGACGCCCCCAACAAGATAATCTTCATAAATCCAACTTATTTACCAGTTCATTTGCCCGTTTATAGGAATCCGGTGTACCGGCATCCGTCCACCAGCCATCTAAAATAGAAAAACGCATTTCACCGCGGTCGATGTAGTTATTATTTACATCAGTAATCTCAAACTCACCCCTTCCCGACGGTTTCAGTTCACGTATAAACTCAAAAACGCGGTTATCATATATGTAAACGCCAGTCACGGCATAGGGACTTTTAGGCTTTTCCGGCTTTTCCTCGATGCCGGTAATTTTATCGCCTTCAATTTCCGCAACGCCAAACCGTTCCGGGTCATTCACCTCCTTAACCAGGATCTGGGCCCCTTTGCCGCTGAATGAAGAAATAGCATTTTTGAGGGACGGCTCAAAAATATTATCCCCGAGTACAACGGTCATGCTGTCGTCCCCGACAAAATTCTCTGCCAGTCCCAGTGCCTGGGCGATTCCTCCCGCCTCATCCTGCACTTTATAGGTAAAACGGCAGTTAAAATCCTTTCCCGATCCCAGAAGATTAACGACATCCCCCATATGGTCAGTGCCGGTAACTACCAGGATTTCATCAATACCTGCCTCCGTAAGTTTTTCGATCGGATAGTAGATCATCGGCTTGTTACCAACCGGAAGCAGGTGCTTATTCGTAACTTTTGTTAGAGGATACAAACGGGAACCGGTTCCACCGGCTAAAATAATACCTTTCATATAATGCTGCAGAATTAGGTTGCTTCCTGACAATTAGGAAATTATAATTAAATAATGCGACTGAAGCTCCAATATAGCCTCTTTGAATAGTTCTTTAAAGCATTTTAATTCAATCTTTAGGGCAGGAGTTTCTATTTTAGGGGAAACGGCTATATAGTGTACAAAAAAAATCCTTTATATAATATCCCAGTGGATTGATTAATGCTATTACCATATCATCTACATTTTGCAGAATAAAAGTATCAGTACTTACTTTCGGCTTTCTCTTTCTGGTAGTATCTGCAGTCCATGGACAGGATGTGATTAAAGCTTCGGGTGGTACCAATATTTCTATAGATTCTGTAGCCACCGGAGGCTATGTTGAGCTTTCGGGACCGACTATTCGTGAAACCGCAACCAGTCAACTGGAGGAAAATGGAACAGTCGTGTTAACGCTTCCCAACGGTTATGAATGGAATACAGACCTTACCGTAATGCCTCAGGCCACACAGGGAGATGTAGGAACGGAAGACATTACTTTTACTGTGGAAGCTGTGGGAGCACAAAACACCGATCTTGAGTTGGAATTTACCGAACTGACAGCATCCGAATTCACGTTTACCATTACTAGTTCAAGTCAATCAGCCGGTGCCGGCAAGGGTCCCGGCAGAATAACCATCAGCGGACTTCAAATACATCCTACTAATACAAATGTACCTGATGAAAATACTATTTCAAATACAGGTACTACCGCTCCCACAGATGCCAACTACGGAAATTTAAGCAAAGAACCCGGCAACATTGATGAAATACGGGTGGAAACCGAATCCGACGGAAGCGGCATCCTCGTCGCTGAACAGGATATTCTGGCCGGCAATTCCATCACCGTTTATTCAATCGCTCGTGATTTCGGCGGAAATTTTATCAGCAACATTTCACTGGAAAACGAATCGGATTGGAGTCTCATAGATATTGACGGGAGCTTAACACAGTCGACACTGAGCCCTTCGTCAAGCCTGAGAAATGCCACTTTCAGTTCTCAGAATACCGGAAGCGCAAAAATCCAGGCTTCTCATTCCGACGGAACATCGGTACCCTCTGAAACCATAACCGTGCTTCCTCGTTCGGCGGATGAGATGCAGATCAGCATTCAGCCTTCAGAAACAGCAACATCCGGGGAACCATTTGGCACGCAACCGGTTATCGAGCTCCTGGATCAATTCGGAAATCTTGTTACCACAGACAGCACCACTGAAATCACAGCAGCTATTGAGAGCGGTGAGGGGACATTACTCGGTACCACCACCCAGACAGCCGACTCCGGTGTCGTTGAATTTACCGGTCTCTATTCGGAAACGGCTGATAACGTAACTCTGCGGTTTACCAGTACAGATCTGGATGATATTATCTCCTCAGAAATTGTCATTGAACCGAACGATGCCGCCGATCTGGTTTTTTTACAACAACCGACCAATACGGCACAAAACGCCACAATTGATCCGCCAGTGGAAGTGCAACTGCTGGATGATTTTGGAAATGAGGTTCAGGCGGACGGGATTGATATTACCATCAGCGATGAAACTTTTTTTAAAGGAAACAGTACCAGAACCGTCGCCACCAACAATGGTATAGCTGTTTTTGACAATCTGCAAATCCAGCAAAGTGCGTCGGAGGGAGAGGTTGATTTTACCGCGGAATTTACCGGTATCAATTCGCCGGTAACAAGCGAGTCTTTTGAGATTATCAATTCCGGCGACCTTGCCAAATTTGTTATCACAAACACCAGTGATGCAGATATCGGTCAGCAGGAGGCGGGAGCGGCTTTCGGCATTCGAATAAAAGCGATCGACGGAAACGGAGATACCTTTACAAATTTCGAGGATGCGGTAGAAGTAACGGCCGATGCCGATCTTCAGATGGGGGGATCTGCAGTTACAAGTTTTACTACCGGTAATTTCACCCAGGGTGTGCTGGATACATCCATCACTCTTGTCTCGTCGGGAGAAACCCGGGTTTATGCTGAAAATACTGATGTAAACCGCGACGGGCAAAGCAACAAGTTTTCTGTGGAAGCCACCGACGTAGATTTTGACAGTACGATCATCTCCTCAGATCCCGATCAGATTACAGCTAATGGGTCCGAAACTTCCGAGATAACTGTGCATCTCAGAGATGAATTTGGAAACAACCTGACTTCCGGCGGAGAAACAATAACCATACTAACCGATGCCGGTACGCTCAGTACCGACAGTGAATCCGGTCAGGCTTCCGTGACAGCGGACGACCAGGGAGACGGCACCTATACAGCAACCCTGACCTCTTCCACCAACATTGAAACGGCAAACGTACAGACCGAAAACGATCTGGGAGAGACTATCGCCGCCATTCAGGTTGATTTTACCTCCGGCGACTTACAAGAGTTTCTGATTACCATACCTCAGAATAACGGCGAACCCGCCGTACAGACAGCCGGCACTCCTTTTAATATTTCCGTAGAAGCAGTCGACCAGAACGGCAACCGCGTATCGTCCTATTCCGGAACGCTGGAATTCTCAACAAACTCGGAAATAAGCGCCGGCGGCACCGCATCCATCTCTGATGGGTTGCTTCAGGATCATTCTGTTACTCTGACAAAAAGTGACAGCTCGACCACCATTTCGGTTGAAGATCCGGACATATTCGACGTAGACGGAACCAGTGAAGCCTTCATCGTAGAGGCTACAGGCCCGGATGCTTCATCTTCCCAGGTAACGGCCAATCCGGTTGTGATCCAGAACGATGGTAGCTCTGAATCGATTATAACCTTAACCTTGAAAGATGCCTTTGACAATAAGATTTTCAGCGATTTTTCATCCAATCTGACGCTCACGGCGGTACAGATCCAGGTAGACGGTAGCCCCTCCAGCGGATCGCCGGATGCTACCGTAAGCAGTCTTTCCTTTAATACTTCCAATTCAACCTATACAGCCACACTCACATCCTCCACAACCATTGAGGATGTGGAAATTTCGGTGGAAATCAACGGAAATCTTATACAACAACAGCCGGTTGTTCAGATTGTAGTGCCGAATACCTGGGAACCCAGCGGTTCACCAAACCAGCGTACTGACTGGGAACGTGGGGCTAACTGGTCACTGGGTACTATACCCGATGAGAGTGATTTCGTCGTTATACCCGGCGGACTGGATGATTATCCCGATCTGGACCTGAATGTTTCGCTCGGTAGTCTTGAAATCGAACAGAACGGCGAACTGGTTTTATTCGGTGGGAATGCCATAGAAGTAGCCGGAACCGTAAGACTTGACGGGACACTGGATATTGAAGACAATACCAGCCTCCTGATCGGTGGTTCACTAGTCGGATCCGGAACCTTCGCCTCGGACCAATCGGCCGAAATTGAAATCGGAGGGGATCTCAGCCTAGCCAACTTTCTTGCCCGCACAAACGGAACTATCATCCGCTTCAACGGTTCCGATCAGCAAACGATTACATCTCCCAATATTCTGGCCCAGAAGCTTGAAATTCTGAACGATATAGTGGCCCCTTCAGGAGATCTGATCGACACCTCCGAAATGCTGATTACCGAAGGCAACACATTTGAACTGTTACAGGACGCCGGAATCACACTCGACAATCTTAAAAATATTTCCGGTGACGGACAATTCATTCTGAACAACAATACGCTCGTGGTGCGCGGTGATTTAAACCTGTTAAATATCGACACCAGTGAGGGTACGGTTATTTTCGGAATTCGTCTGAATGAAGATTTTGCAGATTATCCTGATCTGGAAAGACAGCAGATTGCCAATCTCAGTGAAATGAAAAATGCCGTTATCAACAATACTGAAGATGTTCTAACTTTTGAGGATATTACCGTAAATGGTGACCTGACACTTGAAAACGGAGAACTGATCATTTCATCCGGCAAGAGTCTGATCGCTCCCAATCAAATATACAATAATGGTTCCATTTCCATACGGCGCACCATAAATGATCAAGGCTGGCTTATGGTAAGTGCTCCTATCAACTCCGATTTTGCCGATTTGTTTGACGGTCTCACGGTACAGGGTATGGCCAGCTCAACATACCCGGACCGACAGCCCAATGTGCTATACTACAATGAAACCATAGAGGGAACTGATAACCAGCGCTGGAGAACTCCTGCAGATATAAATGATCCGATACAAGATCCCGATTCAACGGGACGGGGATTTTTCTTTTACGTATTCGGGGATGTGGAAGAAGACGAGGATTATAACGATGTGCTCCCGGTCACGCTCACCGTAACCGGGGAGGAATACCAGCACCAGAGCAATACCTTTAATTTCAGTTCGGTGACGCACACGGCACAGGCCGATACCGGCTTTAATCTGATCGGCAATCCCTGGGCGGCAACCGTCGATTGGGATGAAGGCAACTGGACCAAGACCAATATTGATAATGTAATATACATCTGGGATTCCGAAACTAATGACTATCTGACTTGGAATGGTATCGATGGCTCTCTTGGAGACGGACGAATTAAACCATTTCAGGCCTTCTGGATAAAAGCCAATGATGCCGATCCGGTATTGTCGGTTGAAAAATCGGCCAAAACAACCGGCGGGACTTTCAGGGGCAAATCAAAAAAAGAGCCGGCCTCAATTGAATTCCTGCTCGAAGCCGGCGAGCAAAGAAAAACCACACATATCACCCTGTCGACGGACGGTAAAACCGGCAAAGACCAATGGGACGCCTATCGTCTTCTTCCTTTCGATACTGACACCTATCTGGAATTGTACACAGCACTTGAAAATGGAACCGAACTTTCTATTAATAACCTGCCGCGCAGTTTCGGCAAAGAGATAAGTATCCCACTGTATGCCGGTGGTTATCAGAATGGTGACGCTATTGATGAAGAATACATTCTGTCGTGGCCGCAATTCTCCGATATACCCGACTCTTGGACAATTATCCTGGAGGACCGGGAAAACAATGAGGAAATTGATTTGATA
Organism: uncultured Balneolaceae bacterium; assembly: GCA_964590495.1. GTDB lineage: Bacteria > Bacteroidota > Rhodothermia > Balneolales > Balneolaceae > CAZPWQ01. Next base: position 1,954 of record CAZPWQ010000024.1, on the reverse strand, counting down.
AATAATAAAAATGACTTCTACGCCTTTAACCATTCTACCGACATAAAGAAAGGCGCAGTGGTAAACAGTCCCTCGAATTTTAGACTCACTTCAGGCTCCGGCAGCAAGAAAAAAAAATCTGATGAGAGCCCGCGATTTTATATCAGGATTGATCCCGGTGCCGATGCGGGGGGGCTCCCAAATGAATATAAGCTGGGAATTAATTATCCAAACCCATTCAGAGACCAAACCACGATAAAATTCGAAACACCGCTTGAGGGACGGGTACAGCTGCTTATCTATGATATTCTCGGCCGGAAAGTTAAAACACTGATTAATGAAGATTTTCAGGCAGGATTTCATGAATATGACTGGACACCGAATCGATTGGCCAGCGGGGTTTATATTTGCATTATGAGAGCCGGTGGCAAACAATTTTCCAAAAAGATGACCTACATTAAATAATCAAATGTGGCAAATTCCACCCCCTTATTCCCTTATACCTCATCAAGTAGCTTTTTTGTAACATTTACCTTTTCGAATACTCTTGTTAATAGGTACAAGAATTATTAATTCTAAGTAATTAAGTGATATATTAGCTTTTTGTATTAGAATTTTCTAATATTTGCATTAACTGAAGTAAAAACATGAAATTATGGTAGGAATAAGTGAAGTATTGCAAACCATTTCAGCGATGGTGATATTCTCAATCATCCTGCTGAGTGCCAACCGGATGATCCACCGCAATACCTTTATCCAGGTTGAGGGAGACCTGGAGCGTCAGGTTATTGTACTGGCACAGGATGTTATTGATGAGGCAAGAACAAAAGCTTTTGATGAAAACAGTACCGGCTCTGTACCACCTACTGCAATCCCCGCCGATTTTACAGATCCCGCAGCACTCGGCCCTGAAAGCGGCGAAGGCAACAGAGCCAAATACAATGATTTTGACGACTTTAACGGTTGGACCGGACAGGTGGAAACCCGGCACGGACAGTCTGATCTCAGTTTTGATCTCAGTGCCGAAGTTTTTTATGTGGAATACAATTCAACAACGGAAGAATTTGATTCTGTCGGTACAAGAAGCACTTATAAAAAGCTAAGAGTTTTTGTCGAAAGTCCTTTCCTGACTCAAGGAGGAATGGCAGGTTCCGACGAGCCGAAAACGTACACGTTTGAAGCTGTACGTAATTATCATGCTGATTAATAACCAAAAGAGGTAAATCTTATGGATTTGGGAGTTATTACAAGTTATGTTATCGCCGGTATGATTTTTCTTGCAATTACTATGATGACACTGAGCCTCTCCCAAAGCACCACTGAGCTTACCTTAAATCAAAATGCCCGGCAAAATGTGCAGTCTGTTGCTGAAATGCTTAATTACGATATTCCTAAGATCGGGTATAATAAAATAGAAAAGATTGGCATCGGCTCTATCGATTCGGCTACAACCAATAGAATCACTTTTAAAAGCAATATCGATAACAGCGGCGACGAATCGATTGAAACTGTAACGTGGGAGTTTACCGGCAAACCGGTATCCGCCTCGGAAAACCCCAATGACTATGTCTTAAAAAGAACTCAAAACTGGGGACAGGCGGATCAGGATATCACTGAAATAACACTCGGTGTTACCAGTTTTACCATTCGTTATTACAGTGGGTACGGTCAGACAAAAGCAGAGGCTATGGCTACTCCTGTTACCGGAACAGATCTCGATGATATAAGACAGATAGAGATTGAATTTGAAAGTGAAAGTCCGGCTGCCATCGGCAATCGCGCCGGCGGAGACCGGTACCTGAGATCCGCATGGGAAAAACGTTATTCGCCCGGAAATCTGGAAGATTAGGAAAGGAATAAATTCTAACTTAGCGAGGTACTTTTATGGGACGAGCAATGATTATTATTTGTGCCGGCGTACTGGTTTCAATCGGCTATGTCGGATTTGGAAGTTCACAGCAAATGAAGCAGGTAA
>CAZPWQ010000023.1:0-34395 GCA_964590495.1 uncultured Balneolaceae bacterium | reverse complement strand
GCCTGTCCCGCACCACTGTCGGGAGGGTGCGGCTTTAGCCGCGGGGGTTGTTCCTCCGGCAAGGCTCAACTTAATTGTATTTCACGTTATATTTCTTAGACAAAGATGGTCCAACAACCCCCTTTAGTTCCCCCTTTGCTAAGGGGGATTTTTTGCTGTCTCAAGTATTCTGGGCCAACAAATCATTATTTGCTCATTTTCTTTTACCTATCACCATACGTCCCATCCGGGACGTGTCGACAAATGGTATGAATATTAAGCTACCCGACCAAACGTTCCTAACGGAAGATAAACTCTATAGCTGTGAGGGAGTTCTGCTCCCGAACTGGTTTGCCGGCGCGTAGCCACTCGTTTCAAGACTGTGTCTATAATAACTTGTTGTGCGATTAAGAAACCCTGTTAAACCGCTCTGCATCTGTGCCATCATTCGACCCCTAAATCCCCTAAAGGGGACTTTGGATGGCTTCTTCCATTGACAAAGCCTTTTTTATATCAGCTTCAACTTTTATAATCTACTTATCATTGTATTACTAAGCTTATACAGCAAGTCCCCTTTAGGGGATTTAGGGTTATCACTCGTTCCGTCAGGAACGTTTGGTCGGTAGAATCAATGAATATACGATAGACATGTTCCGTAGGAACATTTGGTGATGTAAAGTAATCCGGGCTAACCCAGAAAGTTTTCTCCCGCCTCCGGTATCAGGACTTCCGTACTGGTTTTTTCTTCCGTGAATTCCTTGAAATCCCCCGGTTCGCCGGTGAGTACCGGAAACGTGCCGTAATGAATGGGAACGGCAAGGTCAGCCTGTAACATCTCGCAGCATATAGCAGCTTCTTCGGGTCCCATCGTGTAATAATCGCCCATCGGGACGGCAATAACATCGGGCTCATAGAACTCTCCGTAGAGTTCAAGATCATAAAACATATTCGTATCCCCCAGATGGTAAAACGTAATATCGTCGTCAAAAGATATGACCAGCCCGCCCGGATCACCGGCATATTCCCCCTGGAAGGAAGAGCTGTGATTGGCGGAAACCAGCGTAACTGAAAAATCGTCAAATTCTATGGTTCCGCCCTTATTGAATTCTACAGCCAAATCTTCATTGAGTCCGTGCTTTTTCAATAATCCCGAAAGTTCTACATTGGAAACGACTTTACTTTGAGTACTGTTAGCAATATCGATAGTGTCGCCAACATGATCCTCATGTCCATGGGTTAACAGAATAAAATCTGTGTCAGTCTGTTCTTTATATTCATCCGGTGTTGACGGATTTTGCGATAGGAAAGGATCGATTAGTATGTTATTTCCAGCCGGACTTACCAATTTGAAAGCTGAATGACCAAGCCAATGGGCATTAACTGAGGTTTCCATAACGAATAATTTGATTTAAATTAATGATTGAATTTTTATGTATTGATTATCCGAATTCTATATGTTATTAAGCATATGAGTGACTAATTTATAAGAGGCAAAATAAATCTTTCCCTTAGCTTATAATCACAACATTTTAATATCAATCATTCCACATCTGCAGATCAATATTAACTACATTAGAATCCCCACAATAAATTCTTGAAAGGACTATTATGGCTGAACGAGTTAAGTTACATCCCGAAACTCCTCATGTAAAACGACTTTTTGAAATTTCTGATAAGATCAGAGATGGCGCAGTGGTGCTTTTTCCCACAGACAGCCAGTATGCACTTGGATGTGATTACAGGAATAAAAAAGGCATTGAGCGAATACGAAAAATTCGTAATTATGATAAAAATGATCATTTGACATTATTATGTGATTCTTTGTCAGGTATTGCAAAGTTCGCTCATATTTCCGATCATAATTTCAAGCTGATTAAACGGCTGATTCCAGGTCCTTACACCTTCATCTTACCTGCGACAAAGGAAGTACCGAAGCTGCTGGTTCACCCAAAGAAAAAAACAGTTGGAATTCGAGTGCCCGATTACCCGATTGCGGAGGGATTGGTTAGGGAACTGGGAAATCCAATGCTGGCAATTACTGCAAAAAAGCCCGGTATCGATGGTGATGCACTAGAAGGGTTTGAAAGGGAACCGTTTCTGAGGGAATTTGAAAAGCTTGTCGATGTTACTATTGATAATCAACAGGACCTTCCGACAAGGGAAACAACAATTGTTGATATGACTGATGAAAACAAAACTATCTTGCGTCGCGGTCTTGGTGTCGGGGAACTGGAAGAGGTATTTGAAATGCAAGGCGAATTAATTGAAGAGGATAGTCGATAATGAGGATAGCTATCAATACAGGTGGTGGAGATGCACCGGGCCTTAATGCAGCGATAAGAGCGGCAACTCTTGCAGCTTTAAAACGGGGATGGGAAGTATTTGGCATAGAAAACGGATACGGTTCTGTTTATACGGATGAGCCGTTTATTCCCCTGACGGAGAAATCTGTCCGGGGAATTACTTTAATGGGCGGAACCATTTTGGGTACGGCTAATAAAGGAAACCCTTTTGATATGCCATATAAAAAGGAAGACGGCACATGGGGCAGTAAAGATGTATCAGGTCATCTGGTGGAGCAGTTTAATAAGTATGATATTAATGCATTGATTGCCATTGGCGGTGACGGCTCTATGAAAATTGCAAGCAAGCTTGTGAAAAAGGGCATCAAAATTGTCGGTGTGCCCAAAACCATCGATAATGATATTTGGGGCTGTGATGTTACTCTGGGTTTTGACACTGCCCGCAGTATTGCAACAGAAGCTATCGATCGTATCACAACTACGGCAGAATCACACCAGCGCCTTATGGTGGTCGAAGTTATGGGAAGATATGCCGGCTGGATAGCTTTGCTGTCGGGACTGGCTTCAACCGCCGATGTTATTCTGATCCCTGAAATTCCTTTCAGTTATGAATCGATAATTGAAAAAATTGAAGAACGGCGGTCAAAAGATAAAGAATACACAATGATTGTAGTGGCGGAAGGAGCAAAAGAAAAAGGTGGAGAATTGACTACAAAAGGTAAAGCAATGGGTCAGGAAGTACAGTTGGGCGGAATTGCCGATAAAGTAGCTAAAGAACTGACCGAACGCACGGGACAAGAGTCGCGGTCGGTTGTACTGGGACATCTGCAGCGTGGCGGATCACCTACTACCTATGACCGCCTTATTTCCCTGCGTTTCGGAGCAGCTGCTATCAGATGTGTACAGGATGGGGATTTTAACAAGCTCGTGGTACTCCAGGACAATAAACTTACAAGCATACCTATCAGTGATGTAGCAAATAAGATGAAATCGGTACCGCTGGAAAGTGATACAGTGCAGACAGCACGTGATATAGGAATTTGTCTTGGTGATTAAATGAATTTATTGGGGATGCCAGACGCAAGACGCGAGCGGGCTGTTTTGAAATTGTGCGATGGTACAGAGAAAAAGATACCGAACCCTCTGTGTAACAGCTTTAAAAGGCTATTAATGTGGCTATACTTCGGCGTTAGGTACTTGTCAGGTTATTACACAAAGCTACACGGAGAATCAGTGTAAATCCGCTCAATCTGCGTCATCCGTGTTCCATTTCCTCCCTTCCTCTATTCAAACAGCTTCTTAAAGTTTTTGTCAAAAGGAGGTTCGACAATGCCTTTTTCTGTGATAAAAGCTGTAATATAGCGGTGAGGCGTAATATCGAATGCCGGGTTATAAGTCTCTGTTTTTTTGGGTGCTATCTGAGATCCGTTAAATGCTGTAATTTCATCGGCCTCACGTTCCTCTATAGGAATATCATCACCGCTTTCCAGTTCAATATCTATTGTTGAAAGTGGCACGGCAACATAAAAAGGAATACCGTTTTCTTTTGCCACTACAGCCAGGGGATAGGTACCGATTTTATTAGCTGTATCCCCGTTGGCTGCCACGCGATCGGTACCTACTATAATAAGATCTACTTTGCCGCGCTGCATCAGAGAACCGGCTGTGGAGTCGGTTATCAGCTTCATGGGAATATCCGCATTCATTAATTCCCAGGCTGTAAGGCGTGCGCCCTGCATCAGTGGACGGGTTTCATCCACCCATACCTGTAATTTTTTACCATTTTTATATGCATGGAAGATGACAGATAAGGCTGTACCATATTGACCGGTTGCCAAACTTCCGGTATTACAGTGAGTTAAAACTTTCGCATTTTTTTTAATGAGTCCAATACCGTTTTCTCCGATTTTTTTACAGATTCGCTTGTCTTCGTCATGTATGGTCTTTGCTGTTTTTAATATGATCTTCTTTATTTCAGAAATATCTTTCTCTTTGTGTGCCTGTATGGTCGTTTTAATACGTTCAAGAGCCCATTGTAAATTTACAGCCGTGGGACGGGCGGTTTGAAGATATTCCGCTACCCGATCTACTTCCACCCAAAAACTCTGGAATGAATTTTCCGGAAGTTCCTTGACCCCCAGGTAAAAACCATATGCTGCGGCAATTCCAATTGCCGGAGCACCGCGAATTCGAAGTTTTTTTATCGCTTCCCACATTCGTCCCACATCACGTATGTCGCTGTATACTTCCCTGTTGGGAAGATAAGTTTGATCAATAATTCGCACATGATCATCCCGCCATTCTATCGATTGAATTGCAGTATCAGTATTGCTGCTCATAATATCTTTTTATTCTTTTGTCTAGTTTTATAATTCTGTTCAGATTCCCGAACTTTCGGGATTTTTGATAATATCTATAAAGCCCGTTTAATTATTTTAGCGTTTTTTCAATCTTGGTCATTGCTCAAATTTTTTATGCATGTACACTAATCTTTATTAATAACCTGCTGCCGAACCATCTCCCCGTGGGTCGGGTGCGCCAAATTTTAACCCGTTCTCATCTATATAAATAATATGAGCACGTCCTACAGTGGGTCTTTCCTGCAGTTCGTGTCCCTTTTCTTCAAGCAGTTTTCGGGTATCGGGATTTAAACCGAACGGTTCTACATACAGTTTGTCCGGCAACCACTGGTGGTGAAAACGGTCTGCAGATACAGCCTGTTGAGCACTCATTCCAAATACAGCTAAATTTAAGAAATTTTGCAGAGCAGCCGTAATAATACGCGGTCCGCCGGCCGCTCCCAAAACCATTCTGACTTCATTCTCCTTTGTAACAATAGCGGGAGTCATGCTGCTTAACATCCTTTTGCCCGGCTCAATGGCATTAGCTTCACCCTGTATCAGGCCAAACATATTAGGTTCTCCGGGCTTGGCAGTAAAATCATCCATTTCATTATTAAGTAAAAATCCGGCGCCACTCACGGCCAGTTTACTTCCGAACGAGCCGTTAAGAGTAGTCGTAACCGCCACAGTGTTACCATCTGCATCGACTACGGAAAAATGAGTCGTTTCGGAAGATTCAATGGCAAAAGGAATATCTCCATGTTCAACATTTTCACTGGGGGTTGCCTGATCAGGATCGAAATCCCTCATCCGGTTTCTATTGTAGGAGTCGCTCAACAGTTGTTGCTGCGGAATATCGTTAAAATCGGGATCTCCAAGAAAATGGGCGCGATCGGCAAAAGCGCGACGCATGGTTTCTGTGAGTAAATGAACATATTCTGCCGAGTTGAAGCCATGTTCCTTTAAATCAAAGGGGCGCAGCATGTCCAGAATCTGGTGCATAGCAATACTTCCGCTGCTGGGCGGAGGCATGATGAAGAGTTCATAATCCAGGAATGTAGCTTTTACCGGATCCCGCCATATGCTTTCGTACCGGTTAAGGTCTCTGTAGGAGATAATTCCGCCCTGTTTTTTCATTTCATGTACTATCAGATCGGCCGTTCTTCCTGAATAAAACCCGTCACGTCCGAAGTGGGCAATACGCTCCAGCGTGTTCGCCAGGTCAGGCTGTTTAAACAGATCTCCTTCATCCCATTCCTCACCATTATCCTTAACAAAGTAAGACCGGCTGCTTTCATACTTTTTGAGCGACTCTGAATAACTGTTTAATTCTTCTGCAAGTTTCCAGGACAAGGGAAATCCTTCTCTGGCCAGCTCGATAGCCGGCATCAGTACTGTTTCAAGCGGAAAGCGACCGTATCTTTCGATAGCCATTATCATCCCGTCTACGACACCGGGGACTCCCGGGGCGAGTGCACCTTCACGGCTGAGCCTTGAAATGTAATTTCCCTCCTTGATATACATATTCTTATCGGCCCGCCGGGGTGCCTCTTCTCTGAAATCCAGCGCCCTGGAAGTGCCATCGTTAAGATGAATGACCATGAATCCACCGCCGCCTATATTACCGGCGCGGGGAACGGTAACTGCGAGCGCAAATTGTACTGCAACAGCGGCATCGACAGCATTTCCGCCTTGTTTCAGAATTTCAGCACCAATTATAGATGCCCGTTCATCAGCAGATACAACTACACCATTTTCATACGATTTGGCCCAGCCGACCTGGGCATTCAGATTAGATGATGAAACAAACAGATAACAAAAAAGAAGAAGTACAATACGATACATTGGAAAGAATTTAGAATAACCTTCGGTCTGAATGCTAATATAAGATAGCAACAGCTTACTCTCTAACCGTTTTTTCCATAAATGCGAATTACACGAGCTTAAATAGTATCAATTAAAACTATTCGATTTCCTTTCTTCACGGCTGTACCAAGCTTGTTCAGTGCTTTCCGGGTGTTGTTACACAGAGTTACGCAAAGGAGCACAAAGTTTCACAGAGGTTTTGGTATTTTTTTGTACCATCCCGTCTTGCGTTTTACATCTCGCAGGTTTTCTCTGTGGTCCTTTGTGTTCCTCCGTGTAGCTTTGTGTAACAGCTTTTAAAGGCTATTGATATTCACGCCCTGGGGTGAAATTCTTTGTGCACCTGGTGCAGCAAGGTTCGGTCTACGTGTGTATAAATCTCCGTAGTGATGATGGATGAATGCCCCAGCATTTCCTGAACCGCCCGCAGATCGGCACCGCCTTCAAGCAAATGTGTGGCAAAGGAGTGCCGGAAGATATGCGGATATACGTTTTTTTTGATATCTGCACGTTCGGCTGCTTCATTTACAATATTCCAGATGCTCATACGTGAAAGCGGACCTCCGCGCTGATTCAGGAATATTTTATTTTCCGCTTTCTGTGGGTTCTTTTCACTCTGAAAACGCGGTCTTACAATTTCGATATAATGTTCGAGTGCCGATTGGGCAACTTCTCCCACAGGGACCAGCCGTTCCTTATTTCCTTTGCCGATCACCCGGATAAAACCGATTTCAAAATAAAGATTATCCAGCTCCAGATTTACTAATTCACTTACACGCATGCCCGTGGCGTAAAGAGTTTCCATAATTGCCGCATTTCGGATCCCCGCATCTGTTTCACGGTTGGGTATATCAAGGATAGCCGAAATTTCTTCGGGATTTAAAACTTCAGGCAGATTTTTGGCTTTTTTGGGCAGTTCAATCAATTCGGCCGGATTTGCTTCTGCTAAACCTTCGACAGCCGCAAACTCATGAAAACTGCGAATACTGGAAACGTTGCGGGCAATGGAACTTACCGATAAATCCATAGCAGAGAGTTCTTCGAGATATTTTTCGATATGTTGAAGCGTAACGCCGGATATATCTTTCAAACGCAGGTCGCCGGCTATGAATTTTAAATAGCGTTGCAGATCATTTTCATAGGATAGGACTGAGTTTTCAGAAAGACCTTTTTCGAGTTTAACAAACTGCAGATAGAGTTTAAGTTCTTCCTCAAAATGCATATGGTCAGGAGTTATAAAATTCATCCATAGGCGGAGACTCCTCCGGTTTTTCAGGACTTGGAAATCCATCTCCTTCTTTTATGCGTTGGGCGTGTTGTTTCGGTTCAGATTTTTCGTCTTCAGGATATTCAACACGGCTGTGATAAATACCTACCAGAATATTCAAAAATATTTCTTTAATGGTTCGTAAATCCTGAAAGGTCAGTGGGGTTTTACTCAACTGTCCGTCATCTACACGGTCATCGACCATTTTAGTAATGAGATTCTCAATTTTCTGATAATTGTGATCCTTCATCGCACGGGATGCAGCTTCGATACCATCAGCCAGCAAAAGAATTCCTGTTTCCTTTGTGCGGGGCAGCGGACCATCATAGCGAAAATCTTCTTCGCGGATCTCTTTTTTATCGGCATCAGCCTCTTTTCTGGCTTTGTCCCAAAAGTACTTGATTAGAGACGTGCCGTGGTGTGTTTTTATAAATCTGATAATAGTCTCCGGCAGACCATTTTCTTCAGCCATTTTTACACCATTGGAAACATGAGCCTTGATCACAAGGGCACTCATTCTCGGTTTAAGTTTGTCATGATCATTGGAACCGGCCTGATTTTCAGCAAAATAACCGGGGTTTTCCATTTTTCCGATGTCATGATAAAGTCCGCCGACACGACAGAGCAGGCTGTTGGCGCCGATAGCGCCCGCAGCGGCCTCTGCGAGATTTGAAACCTGCAGACTGTGATGAAATGTACCCGGTGCTTTTGTCATAAGCTGTTTCAGCAACGGCAGGTTTGTATCACTTAATTCAATCAGGGTAAAATCAGTGGTTACCTGGAAACATTTTTCAAAAAGAAGAATCAGCGGGTAGGTAAACAGGATGAAAACAGCATTGATTGCAATAAAGAACAGCTCATTACCGAATTCGCTCCAGCCTTCAAAGCCGGTCATGCTGAAACCGAAAACCACAACTACATAAGAGATAAAAACGATACCCGGTGTAGTAAACAGAAATTGCGAACGATCTTTGATATCCCGGACCGAAAACAGGCCAAGACTGCATGCCACTGTCGTGGCAGTTACATATTCAAAATTATTTCCATTAATCAGACCGGTAAGAAGTGCCAGGGTTATTGTTGATAGGAGGCCGACGCGGGAATCAAAAATGATGGTCAAAATTATTGGTGCAACAGCTACAGGAACCAGGTATGGGGATATATTTTCGAGGTCATAGGTTATAGAACTGCTGATACAAACAAGAGCCATAGTAATAAGAACCAGGAGAAGCATGGAGTTATCATCGAAAATCCATCGTCTGTACAGATAGATATAAAAGAAGAAAATAGTGAGGATGGATATAATGGCTAATACATCACCGCCATAGCTGGCCCAGCGTTCAATTGTGCTGGCATTTTGTGCCCGGGCTTCTGCAAGGCTCTGAAGCATGTTATATCTATCTTTGTTGACGATATCTCCTTTTCTGATAATCACCTGTCCCTCAGTAACAGCACCTTTGCTGGATGAAATTTCGGTAAGTTCTTCTTCTATCCGTGCCTGGGTTTCCTCATCATTGTAGATCAGGTTCGGTTGTATGATCTGGCTGAATATTTCCGATCCGGCATCAGCTATATCTTCATAATAGTTGCGGGAAAGCCGGTAAGCAGCGTATTCCCTGGCTTCAGACAACCCCCGAACATTAACGAGGTTGACTGTTCGTTCCGTACGCTCCCGCAGGTTTCTTATAGTTATCTCATCATTGGAAAGTTCATCCTTGGAAACATTGATGATTCCGTCATCCAGTAATTCATTAATCTGATCTTCAAGCTGATCCTTGAGATCCAATGCGATAAATTCATTGCCGGAAGCTGTTTTTGTTTCAGGAGTTTGATTTTCGGCCCGGACCGATTCATAATTCTCCAGCAGTGTTTCCCAGGAATCATCAGACAATGAGATTGGAAATTGATTTTTTCGCTGCTCAAACCGGAGACTGTCTCTTGATATGTCGTCCTCATTGTTTTCCTTTGCATTCTGCCACTCGGTGTAGACTTCCGTCACAGATTGCAAATCCCGGAATAATGAATCCAACCTGGTTTGGATATTAACCCGGGCGCTGTTGTCCAGATGAAATATAGGGGGAGTAGTCTCACGAATGGTTTGTCGCTCCTGCTCAATTTCATTCGAGCTTTTCTTAATAGCAAAAGTGAATGGAGCTGTCAGATCTTCTCCACGCCACGGTTCACCCTGCGAGTAATTGGTTGGTTCTTTTAAAGTAGTTTGAGGAATTGAAGCAACTAAAACACCCAGGAATACAAGAATAATTAATACTCTTATGGTTGTATTATGTTTGAGCGCAGACGTCTGCTCTTGCTTTTTTTTCTTTTCACCGATTACCGGCGCTCCTTCCTTCTTTTTGGGAGCTAAGCCTAATTTTTCTAGAATACTCATAACTTTCTGTCTGTTTGTCTCTGTGGATACGAACCTATATCCGAAGAGACTTTTATGTTAACCAAGTTACATATCATATAAAAATTATACCAAATGAGTATTAATTTTTAATATGTACCCCATTAATGAATAGTTTCAGGGTTTTTGTCAATTATAGCGAAGAATTCTTTCTCGTCAATAATGGGTATATCTAACTTTTGAGCTTTATCGTACTTACTGCCGGGTGACTCGCCTGCTAAGAGAAAATCAGTATTGCTGCTTACTGCTGAGGTTGTTGTTCCACCGTGTTTTTCAATAAGCTCGGTTGCTTCCTTTCGCGTCAGAGAAGGTAGGCTGCCCGTTAAAACGAATTTTTTGCCTTGAAACCTTTTGGAAATATTTTCTCTCCCGGCTGTTTTAAAATTCAGACCATGATTACGAAGATCTTTTATAATTAATTTATTCTTTTCTTTACTGAAAAAGGCTGCCACAGATTCTGCAATTCTGGGACCGATAGAATCTATAATAGTCATTTGTTCTTCCGTTGCGTTCATCAGAGCATCCATGGTTCCAAAAGCCTCGGCTAGATCACGGGCTACTGTTTTTCCAACAAAACGAATTCCAAGTGCATACAGTACCCGGTCAAGCGGCTGATCTTTACTCTTCTCTATTGCATTAAGCAGGTTCTGGGCACTTTTTTCAGCCATACGTTCTAGTGGTACCAGTTGTACCCGGTCAAGTTCATACAAGTCGGCATAGGTATGTATTAACCCCTGCGTTACCAACTGGTCTACTACGGCCTCTCCGAGCCCCTCAATGTCCATGGCATCACGTGAGGCAAAATGTTCGATTCGATGCCTGATCTGTGGCGGACATTCAGGATTTATACACCGCCATGCCACTTCATCTTCAAGTTTAACCAGCTTTTCTCCACACGCCGGGCATTCTTTGGGCATGTTAAAACAGGGTCCGCGATCCTCCCGGTCGGGATTAACCACGCTTAGCACCTGGGGGATTATCTCACCGGCTTTTTCTATTACAACCTGGTCGCCGATTCGGATATCTTTGCGATGAATTTCATCTTCATTATGCAGCGAGGCGCGTTTAACAGTTGTACCCGCAAGTTGTACTGCTTTTAATTCAGCCACAGGTGTTATTTTACCAAGTCTTCCCACCTGCAGGGTGATCTCTTCAATAGTTGTAGTTGCCTGTTCAGCTTCAAATTTATAGGCGATGGCCCAGCGTGGGGCTTTAGATGTAGAACCAAGTTTATCCCGAAAACGATCCTCATTGACTTTTATCACTACTCCGTCTGTTTCGTAAGGCAGATCCTGACGAAAATCTTTCCATTCGGCAATTTTACGATGCACTTCCGTAATAGTCTGGCATTGCTCATAGTATTCACAGACCGGGAGGCCGTATGATTCCAGCATTTTCATTTTTTGGAACTGAGTTAGGTGATCACTGTCACCATCCAATAACAAGTCAAAGCTGAAAAATCGGATGGGTCTGCGGGAAACTTCGCGCGGATCCTGCATTTTGAGAGAACCGGCTGTCGAATTCCTTGGATTTGCAAAAGCCGGCAGTCCCTGCTCTTCGCGATGTTCATTCAGGCGTACAAAAGCTTCACGTTCCATATAAGCCTCACCGCGCACCTCTACTACCTGCGGATAATCTCCACGCAGCGTAAGCGGGATATCAGTAATTGTTTTAATATTGCGGGTGATGTCGTCGCCCCGATTTCCGTCGCCCCGTGTGGCTCCAAGAGCGAGTTTTCCGTCTTCATACCGTAGCCGGATCGAGGCGCCGTCAAATTTAAGCTCAACTAAATAAGTAAAATTATTGTGCCCCAGGAGCTCGCGCACACGCCGGTCGAAATCATTCAGTTCATCTTCATTATAGGTGTTATCAAGGCTTAGGAGTGGTGTGGGATGTTCTACCGTTTCAAACTCACTGCTGGGTTCGCCACCAACGCGTTGTGTAGGTGAATGTGGATCTTGAAGGCCGAATTTCTCTTCCAGCTGTTTCAGCTCTTCAAGATACGTATCATATTCTTTATCGGATATGAATGGTTGAGCATCCTGATAGTACGCTTTATTAGCTTTTAAAAGCAGATCGCGCAACTCATTTACCCGTTGCCTGGCCTCATCTGTTTTCATTGAAATTATACTTCGGATCAATTAAAAGTTGGATGATTCTGTATAATATTTGGAGCCGGAGCGTCTATTTCCAGTGAATCGGGCGGGGGTTCTAACCATTGCGGATCATTCGCAAAAAAAGATCGGTCAATCTCCACAAGTCTGGTATCTGTATTATAAAACTGCTCGCGGATGTTCTGAATTGGATGGCCATTGAAGAGCAGGACCATACGGCTGAATTGGCCTCTTATTCGGATAGTATTCACAAATTCAAATTCATAGGCATTTCCCTGCTCAATCCAGTAGGGATTGATATTATCCATTATATCTGTGTATACCCGAACCGGCTCAAGCTTATCATAGGCTGCATAAACTGTCAGCCTGAGAGTATCCGGTAGTGCAGCAAGCGCTGTTTGTACCGGTTGCTGATTTTCATCATCGGGTTGATTAGATATTTCTTCATCATTATTCTCATCGCCGGAACGAACATCAAGCTGCAATGAATCAGGTACCACACTTTGTTCTTCAGGCGATTCGTTATTGAACGTTTCATCATTTACCTGTTCGGAATCGACATTTTGGAGATAATAATAGGCGAAGAGTGAAGCCAGTAAAACAAAGAGGATTAAAAGAATCCCCACCCAATAGCGGGAATGTTTTTTCAGAGGATGAAACTTTTGACCCATGTCAGCCCAGTCAACGGATCGTACAGTAGGAGGTTCCTGTACCGATTCTGCCGGTTCTTCCGGAGGTTCCGGCTGGCCGGCTGGCCGATCTGCTGTACTTTCAACTTTTGATTCGACATCGTCTTCCGGTACTTCTTCATCGCCTTCGTCATATTCAAAGGTTTTTCTTTGATCGGCTTTAGTTCCAAGGAGACCGGTATAACTATCTTCTTCCTGCTGGTCCAGCGCTTTAATGATCAGCGAATCTTCTATTTTGAGCGCTCTTGCATAACTTCGCACATAGCTGCGAATATAGGTGGTGTTTTCTTCGAAATCTCTGAATATGGAATTGTTTTCAATAGATTCGAGAATATGGGGTGGGATTTTTGTCGCATCCTGAATATCCTCAAGCGTCAAATTCAGCTCTTTGCGAATTAAGGCCAGATCATTTCCAAGTGAAGCCATATGACAATTGGTTTTGAGATAAACGATAATTTTGATCGAATCATGTCAAATCTAAACAAATATCGCGGTTGCCAAAAATTTTTTGATTTATTCTTTTATTGTAAGGAATTGTACCGGCAAGAGTCATACTAATATAAATGTTCTTTATTGAATTTCAGGTAACGAATATGCAAGGTATCTATTCTACAATTAAACGCGGGTTTACTCAGATTATCTTCCCGGAAATATGTGTGTGCTGTGGATTGGAAACGACCGACAAACAGCGGCAGATTTGCTCGTTTTGTCTGGATAAACGTTTTGAAGATGCAAATCCTGAAAATAATTTAACAACAGGCGACACTCTTCTCCCCGAAGGTGTACTTTTTCAACATGCCTTGTGGTTATTTGATAAAGGTGGTGATTTACAACATCTGTTGCACCAGTTGAAATATGAACGGCTTACTACGGTTGGAACAGACCTGGGACGTAAACTCGGCCTGCGTATTCGGAGACATCCGGCAATAAATAAGGTATTAACTCAGGATAATACTGTTTTTCTGCCCGTACCGTTACACTATCTGAAATTCCGGAGCAGAGGTTTTAATCAGGCTTTTAAGATTGCACAGGGAATCCGGCAGGTTTGGCCGAATGTACCTGTATTATCTGTAAAGGCGGTCGTCCGGTCAAAAAATACACGCACACAAACCGGATTTACCCTGCAGAAGAGACTGAAAAATTTGGAAGGGGCTTTCCAGGTAAAAAACAGAAAGGTTATTGCCGGTAAGACAGTCATTATTATAGATGATGTATTTACGACTGGCGCAACAACTTTTGAACTGGCTCGAACACTCAAGTCGGAAGGGTGTGATAAAACAGGCATATTAACAATAGCGCAAGCCTGAATTGGTATATCCGTAGTTCATTTTTATCAAAAAGAAAGATATTTTACCATTTATGCTAAGAAATCAATTTTCGAACGAATTATTTGTTGAAACAAAACTTGGGATTATGACCCGCACGGGAGATTGGTTCCATACCACTTCTGACCAGGTGAGGGAATTTGTTCCGGGGCTTCTTGAAAAGCGACCCTTTGATAAGCTGGTGGAAGAAGCCCTGGCGTGGGTGAGAAGCGCCGACAGTTTGTCATTGACGATTTTATTCACTCTCTTGTTTTTAATACATCCGCTAATAGCGGCTGCTGTTGCACTGGCATTCCACTGGCTCTGGTACCGGTACAAAAGTGGATTTGTAACTATCTTTGTCGGGAAGTTTTTAAAGTTTCTGAATTCTGACGGTTACCTGCTGATTATCGCGCTGATAGCTTTGAGTATTTTAGGTCTGCAGGGCCAATATCTGGCTACGACACTGGGTTTTATTTTCTTTTTTCTGATGAAGCTGGGTTTGTTGAAGCGTTTATGGGATCGGTTTTATAACGCTTCAAGTGAAGAAATACCTCTTAATGACCGGGTTTTTAAAATGTTGCTTATAAAGTATGCCATGTATGAAAATGTAGCACCAGAACAGGTGCAAACGATGGAAGAAAGAATTAAAGAACTGGCTTTAAGCCGAAAAGGAGGGAAGAACTGAATTTGAGTATTACGAATATTTTTATAGCTCGTCACGGAGAAACAGAATACAACAGAAAAAATCAAATGCAGGGCAGGGGTATCGACGCCTCGCTGAATGAAACAGGACGGAGACAGGCAACCGCCCTGGCAGATTACCTGCAGCACATAAAAATTGATTACATATTCAGCAGCAGCCTTAAACGTTCCCGGGAAACGGCTGAAATCATAGCGGAAATCTGGGGTCTTGATTTTTATTCCTATCCGGAGTTGGATGAAATGAATTTCGGGGTTCTCGAAGGTCAACCTGTAGCCGATATTAAACCGGAACTGAATCAGCTTCGTGATAACTGGAGACAGGGAAATGTAAAGTTCGCCCTGGAAAACGGGGAAAGTCCTTTTTCCGTTTATGAACGCGTATCACAACGTATGGAATGGGTTTTAAAAGAATATGCCCCGGCCAATTTGATGTTCGTATTGCATGGCAGGTTAATCCGGATTCTTTTATCGGAATGGCTCGAATATGGTCTTCATTCAATGCACAGGATCGAACATGCTAACGGGGCTTTGTATCACCTGGAGTGGAATGGCACTATATTCAATCCTGTCAGGGTAAATTTCACAGATCACCTTATTGAGTTAAAGTGATTTTCAACACAATTGCATGCTTACAGATATAATTTCCTTTTATGAGTGAAAAAGTTCGAAAAATGTTTGCTGATATAGCAGACGATTATGACCGGGTGAATTCAATACTATCTTTCGGTGTACACCACGCCTGGCGATCGCGAACTGTTCAGTTGAGCGGAGCAGCTGAAGGTGATCATGTATTGGATTGTGCTTCTGGCACAGGTGATCTTGCTATTGCTTTCAAGGAGAAAGTCGGAGAAACAGGTTACGTGCTGGGTACCGACTTCTGTCAGGAAATGATTGATCTGGCACCGGAAAAGGCAAAGCGTCATAACCTCTCAATAGATTTTGAGCTGGCCGATGCCATGGATTTGCCTTATGAGAATGATCGTTTTGATATCGCCAGCATAGCATTTGGAATTCGCAATGTAGATGACCCGGTGCAAGCGCTGAAAGAAATGGCACGGGTGGTAAAACCGGGCGGAACCGTTACAATTCTCGAATTCGGTCAGCCGAAAGGAGTTTTAAAATTTCCTTATGAATTATACAGTCAGTACATAATGCCGACGCTGGGTGGCTGGATAAGCGGTAATCGTGAAGCTTATACCTACCTGCCCAAAACAAGCGCTGAATTTCCGGCCGGCGAAAAATTTATCGGCTTGATGAAGAAAAGCGGCTCTTTCAACTCTCAGATGTTTGACAGGTTAACAGGCGGTATCGCCTATGTTTATGTGGGTACCGTCAAATAAAACTCCTATATTGAACCTTATTTTGAACAAGAATAAAACCACCATATGGCGTCGTTAGATATTGAAGAAATTAAAAAACTGATTCCCCACCGCTATCCCTTTCTGCTGGTCGACCGGGTATTGGAACTGGAAGAAGATCGTATTCTGTCTCTTAAAAACGTCAGCGTGAATGAAGAATTTTTCAATGGCCACTTTCCAGGCACTCCGTTGATGCCGGGTGTACTTCAGGTTGAAGCGATGGCACAAAGTGCCTGTATTATGTTAATGAGAAAACATATTGATGATCCCGAAAAAAAGCTGATTGTTTTTACCGGAATAAAAAATGCCAAATTTCGCAAATCCGTGGTACCCGGTGATCAGCTGAAAATGGAGGTTAAGTTGGTAAATCAGCGGAGGAATTTTGTGACTATGGAAGGTACGGCTAAAGTCGATGACAACGTGGTCTGTGAACTGGAAGCTTCTGCTGCAATAGTTTCTAACGAAGAATAATGAGTACTCAACAAAATTCAGATCGTCCTGCTAAGGTAACAACGCAGACCGTTGTTGATATGAAAATCAACAGTGAGAAGATAAGCATGCTTACCGCCTACGATTTTACGATGGCTCGTATTATCGATCAGGCAGGTATCGATGTCATTCTTGTCGGCGATTCCGCCAGTAACGTGATGGCCGGTTATGAAACTACCGTACCTATGACCCTGGATCATATGATTTACCATGCATCATGTGTAGTACGCGGGGTCGACCGGGCATTGGTTATTGCAGATCTGCCGTTTATGAGTTATCAGGTTACTTCAAAAGAGGCTCTGACAAACGCCGGACGTATGATGAAGGAGGCCGGTGTACACGGTGTTAAACTGGAGGGCGGTAAACCGGTAGTTAAAACAATAAGGAAGATCGTTGAAGCCGGTATCCCTGTTATGGGACACCTGGGGCTGACGCCTCAAAGCATTTACCAGTTTGGAACTTACAAGGTCCGTGCAACAGAAGAAAGAGAGGCCGATCAGTTATTAGAAGATGCTAAAAGGTTGGAAGAAGCAGGATGTTTTTCCCTGGTGCTTGAAAAAATTCCGGCCGGTCTCGCTAAAGAAGTAACAGCTCTGCTATCCATTCCCACGATCGGTATCGGTGCCGGGAAACAATGCGACGGACAGGTTCTGGTGACTCACGATATGCTGGGGCTAAACAAGGATTTTAAACCGCGGTTCCTGCGCAGGTATGCTGATTTGCATACATCCATGACGGAATCGGTCCGACACTATATCAAAGATATTAAATCGGGAGAATTCCCGAGTGAAAAAGAACAGTACGATTAGCATGAGTAATAAAAATGAAAAACCTGTAATACTGGTTTGCAACGATGATGGAATTTTTTCACCCGGTATACGGGCATTGGCAGAAGTAGCCGATGAATTCGGTGATGTAGAAATTATCGCTCCCGACCGGCAGCAGAGTGCGGTGGGGCATGCTATTACCGTGAGTACTCCACTGCGTTCACGGTCCTTTCAGCTTGACGGCCGTTTTACAGGACAGGCTGTAACGGGCACGCCTGCCGACAGCATTAAGCTTGCTCATGATCAGCTGATGAAACGTAAACCGGATCTTGTTGTAAGCGGTATCAACCACGGAAGTAATGCGGGAATCAATATTTTATATTCAGGGACGGTTAGTGCCGCGACAGAAGGAACAATTCTGGGTTATCCCTCCATAGCAGTCAGCTGTACCGACTATGATGAAGACGCCGACCTCAGCGGAGCAAAGGATGCCGTACGCAAAGTTATTGGATATGCCTTAAGTGAAGGATTGCCAAGAGGTATTACGCTGAATCTTAATGTGCCTGCCGGCCCGCTGAAAGGAATAAAATGGGCGCGACAGGCAAACAGCCGGTATGTAGAAGAATATGAGGGACGCGTAGATCCCAATGACCGTTCTTATTACTGGCTAACGGGTACGCTTCAGCTTTTGGATGAAGGCGATGACATAGACGTCAATGTACTTGAAAAAGGATATGCCTCATTAACCCCCATTCAATACGATATGACCGCCTACACGCTCCTGAAAAATGTTGAAGACATAGAACTTTAGGATTTTATAGGCTGGTTCAAGCGTCCACGCGTGAACCTTTACGGAAAACTTTGAGAAACCTGACAGGGTTGATCTGAATTACTTTTTAGACTGATTGTTTTACTCCCCTTTCCTGCTGAATTCCAAACTCGCTGTTTGCCGACCCATCCTCCGGCTCCTTCCTCCCGATTCCTCGGGACGCAAACCCACGCAACAAGGAAGGAGTGACTCTTTTCGAAGATTTCAGCCATTTAGAAGCCCCTCCTTGTTTCGCTGCGGTTTTCAGTGGAATAGGGAGGGGTTGGGGTGGGTCGGCTGCAAGGGATGCGAGTCAGCCGGTAATCAAAATTATAGTCTCATCTCGCGTTTTACGTCTTACTCAATGCCCTTCGCTTTCCAGCATTTTAATCACATCGAGCCAGAAATCATCAAAAAATTTCTTCCGGTCGTCCTTAACGCGGAGATTTATCTGTTCAAGATGTGAAACATTCCCCGTTTTAATATGCTTGCCCCATTTCCCACTCTCCACAGACACAAATCCGTCATTAGGTCCTTCCTTGTCAAAGATGAAATTGTTTTGGTATTTGGTAATAACCTTGATCGGTTGACCGGTACCTTTGCCGACTGCCGACGTGTAGGAGTAGTAAGGAATTGTACTGACATCGGATATGGATGGATTAAAAATTTCCGTGACATATTTTCTTGTAAGCTGCTCAATAGAACCTACAGAATCACTTTTGGTTTGGGGATACAGGCTGTTTCCCATCCAGTCTAAAAAATCAACCACTTTTTCGCGGATAAGATCGGGGGTTTTTAGCGTCAATTCAGCCAGGCTTGTACCGCGATGGGGTGTACAAATTGTTGTCAGAGATTCTACCTGCCCGGCAATATGTAATTTGGAGAGAGCATACCGGATATCCAGTCCGCCCATACTGTGTGCTATTATATTTATCTTATCAGCTCCAAGCTTTTCGGTGAGATCCCTGATGACCCTGGTCCAGTCTGCAGCCCGTGTTTGAATAGTAGCATATGGGACGATATTCGGAGCAAACGCTTTTACATTATGGGTTCTCATCAATATGGCCACATCATATAACGGAGAAGGCTTTAACAGCGAAGCAATCGCACCGTACCCGTGACAAAGAAGTACAGGATATTTAAGAGAAACTGTTTCAGGTTCTGGAAACATCTGAAGCTGATATTTCGCCAGCCATTTTTCAGTATCCGGTCGTTCAATCATAATTAATCCTGATTTAGAAGTAGTTGCACACTGTCACTTTATTGATACTGTTTAAATTGTTTCAATGCACTCCCATTCAAGATATTATCTGTTTCAATATAATTTTTGTGAGAAATACAGTTAGTTATTGGTTACAGGTGGTGGTACAAACTCCAATCCGTTTTTCTTTAGTTCAGGCAAATGTTCTTTTAACCAACTTATAATGCTATTATCAGCTGAAATTATCGCCACAGGATGATTTTGGGAGGATGTTTGGCGGGCAAACGTGTCTAACTTATCCATAAAAGCAGACTTACCCAGGTTATCATCGAAGATGATCGGTTCCCGAAGCCTCACTGAAGATAAACCGGATTGGGCAACCGCTTGCCTTCTTTCTCTATCGGAAGCCGATTCGCTGTCCAAAATACGCAGAATGACCGCATCGGGCATTACTTCTTTCATCTGCTTAAATATTGCCTCTACTTCCTGTAAACCAGCGGTAAAAATATTTCCACTGTTTCTGCTTTGCAGCCAATAAATAATTCTCGGGTATTTTTTTCCAACCTCGTCTCTCAGCTGATTTGCCTGCATGGGATTTTCTACTTTTAAAACTACAGGGAAAGGTTCACCCAGGCTGGTAAGCTCGGTTAACAGTTCATTATCAGGTACTTCTTCAAAAACGAGAAGCAGACTTGCCCGGTTTCTGGTGATTGATAAATTCGGGTCTGATTGCAAGATAATACTTCGAATAACCGTATTGTTATACTCCAGATGAATGCTTATATCTTTATGAGGGAAAGAGACCTTGCCGGGGGTGGATACACTATAATTGTAGAATGTTTTGTTTAATTCAGCATGAAGCTGTGTTTTTGAAAATTGAGGAGCAACCCGCACCCGGTACGTCTTACGAATAAAGTTGGAATCGATATTTGTCTGTACCACATGTATTTGTTTATCGGATATACTGAAATTTTTAAGCTCCGATAAAATTAGAGAGTCGGCGTGAGCGAAACTCTGCAATGGAAGATTGTCTGTCGATGAAGCATTCAATAGTAAATATCCACTGATAACACATGAAGTGAAAAGCATGATTGCGATCAGTTTTTTTTTCTTTTGTTCCTTCAAGGTATATGTGGATATTTAGGGAGCATTAAGCAGATTAATAATAGCTGTTATTTGACTGGAAATCTATCAGAAATAAACTCAGTACCAATAATTTCGATACATCAAGTTTGTTTTACCTGTTGAATTGCAGATTGAAATACTTGCTGAATAATTTAAAGCTTCTATTCCGGATAGACGGCATCAAGTATATGAAGATTTCTTACGGATATCGCATCTATTTTTATTTTAAATAGTTTTGATAGGTTATGACACTGGATATTGATAAGGTGAAAAACAGCTCTGACATTGATTCATTTCATGAACTTCCGTTTCGCATCTACTGTAATTACCCGGAATGGGCTCCTCCTTTCAGGTTTGAAATAGAAAATATTTTTGATCGTGAAAAGAACGACTATTTCCGGAATGGAGAATGTGAGCGTTATCTGGTGCGGAAGGGCGACAAAGTGGTTGGCCGGTTTGCAGTAATGAATACTCCTGAACGTGATAAAGTATTGGATCCCACAATGGGTGGGTTGGGATTCATAGAGATGGAGGAAGATCCTCTTATCGCGGAAAAGATAGTTGGTTTTGCCCAGAAATGGCACAGGGAAAGAGGATACAGCGCTATGCGGGGACCGATTAATTTCGGAGAAAATGATACTTATTGGGGACTGCTCGTTGAAAATTATGAAGAACCTCCCATCTACGGAATGTTTTACCACCCGCCTTATTACAAAGAATATTTGGAAGCCACGGGAGCGGAAAAGCTGGACGACCACTGGAGCTATAAACGAAATTTTGACAAACCGCTGCCGGAACGGATGGTAAAGATAACAGACCGGATCGAGAATCGCCCAGGGGTGGAATTTCGGCCTATCGACATGGAAAATATTTATCGTGATGCTGAATATATCCGCCAGATCTATAATGAAGCCTGGAGTGATCAGGATATCCGCGAACGTGAAGAAGAATTTACACCGCTTACCCGCGAGACAATTGACGCTATGATCAAAAAACTGAAGCCGGTCATGATTCCCGACAGCGTACTTTTGGCTTTTGTCGACGGGGAACCTGCCTCATTTATCGTGTGTATACCGGATCTGAATGAAGTATCCAGAGAAACAAACGGCCGGCTACGCTGGTGGCATTATCCTAAGCTCTTGTGGTTTAAGCGGAGAGCCAAACATCTGCGGACACTGGTTTACGGAACCCGTCCGAAATTCAGGAAGATGGGGTTGGAAGCTCTGACGTTTACGCGCGGTATACAATACACAAAAGCTGCAGCACCGACACTGGAATACCTGGAGGGGGCATGGGTCAGCGAAAAGAACTGGCTGATGCAGCGGAGTCTTGAGGCGCTGGGATGCCATCATCATAAAACCCACCGAACGTATAAATGGGAGTTTTAAACCAAGAGCTTGAAATGACGCTTTGATGTAATTGTGGGGCAGGTACTTTAAAAACCATCATAATGTCATCCCGACTGAAAGCCCCGATGGTTTTTTATCGGGGCTGTAACGGAGGGATCTCATCCGTTTAGAAGAAGTAGTCATTTTTAAAAGATTCTGTTTAGTTGACCTTATTGGGAAATGTAAGTCGATAAATATTCAATAACCTCTGCCACACAGATGAGATTTCTCGACTCCGTTTCGGAAACCCACCGAAACTCCGCTCGAAATGACGCCAGTTGGCTAGGTTTTTGGGCAACTAATAAAAACCATCACAATGTCATCCCAGTAGAAGTTATGAAATTCGTTGATAATAGGCAGTTGGCAGAAACATAATCCGGCCTTTGAATCGTTGGAGGGGACAGGCTCAACTACGCCGAGGGCCTACTGCGCCGAAGTAGCAGGCTATGTAGGCTGTACTTCGTAGAGCAGGCACAGGGAGGTGCGAGAGGTGGACAATTTCACACCGGTGTGATCTTAGAAGCAACTGTCAAGTGTGAAGGACCATTGAAATTATCCCGCGTGTCAACCGAACCCCGACAGCTCTCGGGGAAGGATTCATTAGCCGGCGATTTTTTTGGTTCCGGTGGTTTTACCGGTCCCGTACTACTGTCGGGATTTCATCGTTGAAAAAAGTAATAAGGAAAGATTTAGATAAAGCTATAATTAAAGATCCAGTTGCAGATCCTGATCCGCCAGCCGGCGGACAGAATGACACTGCAGATTATTCCCCGAAAATAGTCCTTAAAATCTTTTGTGCCACCTGCTGTTTGCTTCCTGAAAATTTCTCCCGTTTTTCTTTTCCAAGCAGATGAACCGTGTTGGTATCGGATTCAAATCCGCCGTCCTTATTAGTCAGAGAGTTCGCGATAATCCAGTTCGACTTTTTCTTTTGGAGCTTCTCTTGAGCGTTGTCGAGCAGGTTTTCAGTCTCCATAGCGAAGCCAATCAGGGTCTGTCCCTTTTTCCTGTGTTCGCCGAGCCAGCTCAGGATGTCAGGAGTCTGCTTCAATTTTATGGTGGTGTCAGCAGAATCCTTTTTTACTTTACTATCGTCATAACGTTCAGGTGTAAAGTCGGAGACGGCTGCAGCCATTATGATGACATCTGCATCGGCGCGTTTTTTTACCTGTTCATAAAGATCGGATGTTGACCGGATTTGAATGGTATTGATGCCACTCGGTTGGGGTAAGCTTACCGGTCCGTGGATAATGGTAACTTCGGCACCCAGTGCTCTTGCCGCTTCAGCCATGGCAAACCCCATCTTCCCTGAGCTGGGATTGGATAAAAATCTCACCGGATCAAGATGTTCACGCGTTGGACCTGCGGTAACAACCACCTTTTTCCCTGAAAGCGGTCCTTGTTTTAGGTTCGCAGACAGAATTTCCTCACACTTTTGAAGGATCAGGTCGAACTCGGGCAGACGTCCTTTGCCTTCCAGTCCGCTTGCCAGGTACCCTTCCTCAGGCTCCAGGGTGTGATAGCCATACCTTCGGACGGTTTCCAGGTTCTGTTTTACGGCTGGTGCCTCATACATTTCGCCGTCCATCGTAGGACATAGCAGAAGGGGACACCGTGCAGCCAAAACCGTGGCAGTAAGCATATTATCAGAAATGCCGTGCGCAATTTTTGCCACAGTATTGGCCGTACAGGGAGCTATCACAAAGAAATCAGCCCATTCTCCCCAGTCGATATGCCTGGTCCATGCATCGGCCGTGGATTTGCCTTCGGGAAAAACATCAACCGCGACATCGGATTTTGACAGGGAGGCGAACGTTTCGATGCCGACAAAACGTGTAGCATCGGGTGTCATTGTAACACGAACCACGGCCCCGGCTTGCTGAAAGGCACGTAAAAGAAAAGCAGCCTTATAGGCTGCAATTCCACCGGTAATTCCGAGTATTATCCGTTTGCCGGATAACATAATAAATTATTCTTCGTCCTGAGGATACCGGAAATAAATTTCTCCACGTCTCATCTGATCGACAGCCCGTTGTGTCGCATGAGGCATCTTCTCAAATTCCTTGGAAATTTTTTCCTGTTCTTCATTGAAGGAAAACTCGTCCTCATCCTCAAAACCTTCAAAATACTTCAGCTTTTCATCGAGCTGCAGCTTCTCCTGTGCAGCAAGCTGACGAGCACGTTTCGACATAATGGTAATCAATTCGTACTGATTACCCGTGTCTTTATTCAGTTTCTCAATATCGAGCGTTTTAATAGGCATAATTGAATCCTGATTTAATCAGATATAAATTGGTTAATTATTTCTTTAACATCATTGTACGCCTTTTCCAGATCATCGTTGACAACCTTATAGTCGAAATGGTCGGCGTATCGCATTTCTTCTCCGGCAATTTTCAACCGCCGCCTGAGTGATTCTTCAGTTTCGCTTCCGCGTATCTTAAGTCGTTCTTTCAATATTTCCAGCGAGGGTGGTGAAATGAAAATAGAAATACAATCGGTGCCATACATCTTCTTGACATTTACCGCACCTTTCACTTCTATGTCAAGCAGGGGAAAATACCCAGATTCCATTAGTTTATCAACTTCTTTACGTAACGTACCGTATTGCTTATCATTGTACACTTCCCATTCAAGGAAACTGCCTTTTTCGATGCGTCTGTTAAATTCGTTATCACTCAGGAAATAGTAATCCTCTCCGTTAATTTCTTCCGGACGCGCTTTTCGTGTGGTGGCAGAAACAGAAAATTTTATTTTCGGAAATTCTTTCAGCAGGCGACGTCCAATAGTTGTCTTTCCCGCTCCGCTCGGGGCAACAAGGACGATGATTTTGCCTTTGGTTATGCTACTCAACGTTTTGTACCTGTTCTCTGATTTGTTCTAAACTTTCCTTGGCCTGAACTACAAATTGTGAAATTTCAGAGCTGTTGGCCTTTGAACCTATTGTGTTGATTTCACGGTTGATCTCCTGGCTCAGGAAATTCAGCCGCCTTCCCACAGCCTGTTCTTTTTCGATGGCTTCACGAAAAAACTTAATGTGTGATTTCGTCCGCACGATCTCTTCGGTGATATCCATTTTATCCACCAGTATGGCGACTTCCATCTCCAGGCGTTCGGGATCAAGCGTATCACTTTCCACAAGATTCCCGATTTTTTCCTGTAGCCTGGCTTTGGTTTCTTCTGAACGGCCGTTTGTACGTTCACCGATAATATCCAGCATTTCTTCGATATGGTCGATGCGTTGCCGCAAGTCATTTTTCAGCTGGCTTCCTTCCTGTTTTCGCATGCGCATGAGTTCTGCCGCCGCTGTCTTTGTAGCTTCAACGGTTAAATCCCATATAATTGACAGTGTAGCCTCATCCTGTTCTCTCGTTTCAAATATATCATTGAACTGCAGCAGATCTTTTAAAGTGACAGATTTTTCTATACCCGCTATATCCCGCAGATCATCAAGCATGGTTTTATAACCTTGAACCAGTTTTTTGTTAAAGGTAATTTCAGGTTCACCTGTGCCGGCCTGATCCAGCCGTACCGTTGTATTTACTTTTCCACGTTGCACGTATTCCTGGATAATTTCCTTCAAATCAAGCTCTTTATCCTGGATCACCTGTGGAAGGCGCATAGATATGTCCAGATAGCGACTGTTTACGGTTTTGAGTTCTACGGTTACAGAAATACCATTTGAGTCGGCTTCGCCGCGGCCGAATCCCGTCATGGAAATAATCATAGTATTACCCTTTCGTGAATGACAATTATTGCATCAAGTGAGGCAAATATAAGAAAGTAAGTCAGAGTAAAAAATTTGCTACAATACGGCTTCTTTTACCTTGTTCGTAAGTTCGGTAGCCTTTTGGAGGGTTATCCCTTCCGAATAAACGCGTATGATCGGCTCCGTATTGGATTTACGGAGATGAACCCAGCCTTCTTCAAAATCAATTTTAACACCGTCGGTTGTGTCCGGATTGCACTCCCTGTAAATCTCTTTCACTTTATTTAAAACAGCATCACCGTCGATATCGGAAAGCTGGATCTTGTCCTTACGCATATAATAATCGGGCAGGCTGCTACGATATTCTCCCGACGTAAGATCACGTTCGGCCAGCAGCTGAAGGATCATTGCAATGCCAACCAGTGCATCCCGGCCGTAATGTAAATCGGGATTTATAACTCCGCCGTTGCCTTCGCCGCCGATGACAGCATTAACCTCCTGCATTTTTTTGACCACATTAATTTCACCCACAGCCGATCTGTGGCACTTCTGGTCGTATTTGGATGCCACATCCGACGCCACTCTTGAAGAGGAAAGGTTGGTAGCGCAGGGACCGGCTATATTGGCAAGCATAAAATCGAAAGCGGCAGCCTGTGTATACTCTTCACCAAACAGATTGCCTTCGTTTGTGATCAGAGCCAGGCGATCTGCATCGGGGTCGGTGACAACACCCAGATCACAACTCTTTTCTTTGACCATTGCACAGATATCCTCCAGGTGTTCGGGAAGAGGTTCGGGGTTATGTGCAAAACGGCCGTTCGGTTCATCATTAATAGATTGGATTTTCTCTATACCAAGCGCTTTAAGCATAGCCGGCATGGCAACAGCTCCTGTCCCGTTTACCGGATCAATAGCCACCGAATAATTTTTGGAGGCAATCAACTCTCTGTCGATATAAGGCAGCTCCAGGATTTTTTGAATGTGATAATCAAGTGCTTCTTCGTCGGTGGTTACTTTTCCGATTTCCTCATATTGCTTGTAGGAATAACTTTGATTTTCACTGATTTCGATCACCTCCTCACCCTGACCGGCATCAAGAAACTCACTTTTGCTGTTAAGCAGTTTCAGGGCATTCCATTCAGAGGGATTATGACTGGCCGATATGATAATGCCGCCGTTCGCCTTGTGTTTAAGCACACCCATCGCTACCGTAGGGGTCGGAACCACACCCACTTTTACCACATCACAGCCGACCGATTGAAGAGTCGAAACGACAATATCCTCACAGATTTGCCCGGTAACCCTCGTATCACGCCCAACTACAACTTTCCCACCTTTAAGCCACGATCCGTAAGCTGCAGTAAAACGAGTCAGGTTTTCCGGTGTAAGGTCTGTTCCAAATATGCCCCGGATACCCGAGACGGAGATCATTAGTCCCATGTTATTAATAATCAGCTTTAATTAAAGTTCTAAATTGATTTGGCATTTACAGCACCTCCCGCCTATTGCTACCGCCAACTGCCTACTTTCAGCTGCCTTTCCAGGTTTCTTCCCTGGTGCCTGCCTGTTTGTTCTCGTACCGGGCAATGACAAAGAGGAAGTCGGATAACCTGTTCAGAAATTTTATCGATTCATCCGAAATTTCGTCTTCTTTCGTACAGGAAACGGCGGCCCGTTCGGCCCTGCGGCATACGGTTCGGGCAACATGCAAAGTAGCTCCGGGCTGAGATCCGCCGGGCAGTACAAAATTCTTTAGCGGTTCCAGACCCTGCTCCATTTCATCGATAGCCTGTTCCAGGAATTCAGTTTCTTTTTTCCCAATACGCTCAATCCTTGTTTTGGAAGAGGGGGGAGTCGCCAGATCAGCTCCCAACACAAACAACATTTCCTGGACTTTGCGAAGCAGTTCGGAACCTTTATCAGAAAGATCATAACTTGCAGCCAGTCCCACTACCGAATTCAGTTCGTCTACCGTTCCATAGGCCCCGATGCGTTCGGCCGATTTCGAAACACGCTGTCCTCCGAACAGCGAGGTTTCTCCCGAGTCTCCTTTCCTGGTATATATTTTCATAGCAATGAGTTTTAAGATTTTTCAAGAACCCAAAGTACGGATGCTGGATGCCAGATGCCAGATGCGGGATACCGGATGCCGGATACCAGATGCTGGATGCTGGGGGAAAACCGAAGATAATCCAAAACATATATCAGGTTAAATGGCTCTGGCAAGCGTCCACGCTTGCCATGGGGGCAGTGAGTGCTGGCTTATCTGTAACATAGTATCCCATCGGATAAGGATCTGGGTTTCAATTATCATCGCCACCGAACAGGTTCTTGATAACATTCCCCGCCTTATTTTTAAGAAATTCTTTAACGATCGGCGCTATGGCTTCCTGGTCGGGAGTAACCGTCGGATTTTCATGCGTACCCCTGATGCGTAATGGCACTACTATAGTACCATTATCCTGAGTTAATGCTTCGGCTGCCTGTTTGGTTATAACGGAAGCGATGGTTCCCTTAAAACGCTCCGGCAGAAACAGTTTCATTTGATAATTGATGGTCTCTTCGACCAGGTGCTGCGTGCCGTTCATTTCCATACCGATATCACTGCTGGTCAGGCGAAGGTCTTTAATCGCAAGCTCGCTGTCTTCGACTGTAAATGTACTTTTCCATTCATCCAGCGCCACATTCTTCAGTTCATCTCTTTTTAAAAAATCAGCTATGGTTACCTGCAGGGGATGTCCTTTAAGCCGTGCCTTTGTCATACCGAAACTGCCGCTCATTACCGTTGTTTCGATCTGCGGTTCAAGAAAAACATCCAGCTCTGAATTATAATCCACATCGGCACTGAATGCACCTGAAACATATTCGTGAAAATTGCTTTTTTCACCCAGAATCTGGTATTCATCAAAGAAAGATTCCGCCTGCAGGTTTTCCAGTGATCCTTTAAAGGTAATGGTAGTTCGGTCAGGCTGCGGCACGTCCCAGACAAACGATCCGTTTGCACGTCCTTCAAACAGTTCGACCGTAGCTTTATCAAGTTTTATTTGTTTGGGAGTGGTGCCGGCACTGGCCTTCAGGTTGTTCATGGTAACACCGGTGATCAGCATTTCTGATATTTCTGCGTTAACCGAACTTGTTAATTCGGGAAGTTCAATAGGGATCGGCTCATCTGAGGTTTCTTCTTCCCAGTCGATGAGTTCATCAAGGTTTAGGAAACTGCTGGAGTAGGAGCCGGTCAGGTGTGGTGTTGACTGACGCTCTCCACTCTCTTTTAGGTATTCCATGTAACTTGCCAGAGAACCGCTGAGAGAGATGTCCGATTCGCCCAGCTGGAACTGCAGGGATTCGAGCGTTGCTTTTTGAGGTGTGAGATTAAGTTTTCCGTTAAGATCACTGACGGGCTGGACGAGGGAATCGCCCTCCATGGAAGCATTTTGCATACTCATATTTCCGTTAAAAGCCATTTCTCCGGGATTGTCGACATTCCCTTCGACCGTCAGGTTCAGGTTGGCATCACCGGTAAGTTTTTCAATGGTGGGACGCAGGTCGTAGTAATTGGCTATTTCGTCCAGTTTCGCGTCGCCCCTCAAAGTGATATTAATTGCCGGATTATCACTGAGATAATCGGTGATATAACCTGAAGCATACAGATTATTCTGGCCGGTTATGAAACTTGCCTTTCCTATTGTCAGCCGGTTACCCTGAAGAGTTGATTCAAGTGTAATATCACGGAATGGTTTGCCGAGTTCTTCATATTCAATTACTCCATTTGTCAGATTAACACTGCCGCTTTGGACAGAGCGTTCGATCTGATCTGCTTTACCTTTAAGATTGGCTTGTGCAGTCAGAACGCCGCTCATTTTGAGTGTATCTTCACTGATGGGATAAAAATCCTTGATGGTTGCCAGGTCAAATTTCAGGTTGGTATTCAGATCTACAGCCCTGTTGGCTTCGTCAAGCGGACGACTGACTGTTCCCTTCATGGAGAATGTATTTTGAGCAGCCTCCAGATTCATACTGTTGATAGTGATCAAGTCCTGGTTTGCCGTGGCATCGATGTTTATATTTTCGACAGCACGGGGAACGTCGATGTACTTAATAGAACCATTAGTCAGATTGAATACGGCATCAAACGACGCATTTTCCGGCTCCTCGCGGTTCCCATTGGCTTCGGCATCCATCGTCAACTGACCTTCCAGCTGTTCAAGGTCGAATTCGGTGATATCGTAAAACTGGTTAACGGTCGAAAGATTTACATTTCCATCCAGGTTAAGCGTAAACGCTCCATTTTCTTCCAGCGGATCATGAAGTTCTCCGGATACGTCCAGGTTGTTTTCTCCGGCATTGGCCGTGAAGGTTTCTATGGTTACCAGGCTATTGTCGGCTTTCAATCTCAGCTGAATATCCTGTACCGGCTGTGGTAGATCGGGATTCTTTAAATAGCCGTCTGTAATCTCCACGGATGCATTAAATGACGGAAGTTCCTCTCCGCCCACAGCTCCTTTTACAGAACCATTCAGGGCCAGGCTTCCTTCAGTTTCCAGTCCTTCGACATGCGATTCGTATTCCTCTGGCACGAGGCGAAGCAGTTCTCCGAAATTGTCCGAGGACGAATTAAAACTGAGATCTACTACCGGTGTTGTGCTCCATTCAGATATTGTACCCGATAAATTAAGAGCCAGTCCGCGAATGCCGAAGGTACCTTCCTCCAGTGTGACTGTCTCATCATCCATATTGATAGTAGATATCTGTGAGAGGCTCAACGGCAGTTCATCAACATATGAGGAACCGTCGACCGAAGCTGAAAGTCCGCCGATTTCCAGGTCTATCGAGCTGGAAATTAATTCATCATATGAAAGCGAAATATCCGCGTTAAAACCGGACATCCGCACATCGGTATTGGATGTGGCATCGATGTAGCCGAAATCACCGTTGGTAACTTCAAAATATGGAATGTTAACGGTATACCCTTCCGTTGTGTCTTCCTCAGCTTCCGTTTCCTCCAGCAGGAAATCGATATTGGTAGTACTGTCGGCATTAATAATATAGGTGAAACGCGGCCGGTTCAGGCTGATTTCAGAGATATTCACAGTATTACTCAGCAGCGGCCACAATTCAACAGCCGTAACAAGTTCATCGAGGGCCAGCAGGGTATCGCCTTCCTGCTCGCCGGGAATACTGAGATTTTTAATGTTAAGCCCCGGCCTGGGAAAGGTTCTGAAGAATGTCAGTGACATTGATTCAACTTCTACCGGACGATCCACAGCCTCATTCACATAAGGCATAATGGTTTGTTTGAGGCGTTCATCAGTAAAATACAGGTTCAATCCTATTCCGATAACAATAAATACCACCAGAACAGCTGCAACGACTTTTAAAAACGTTTTCATAGAATTCTCTTTGGTGAAGGTATGTTTATAACATAAAATACTTTTTCTTATGATGACAGGATACAATAAAAATCACTATAATTATATCAAGTTCCTTATGTTACGATGCACAGTCAATAGCCAGCTAACAGCATTTTAAAATATGTTTAATTGGAAATCCGGTTCAAATAATCCAAAATTCAAGCAACGCAGGAATCAGCTCGTCAATATCCTTGAAACGAAGGGCATAAGAGATGAACGGGTTTTGGAAGCTTTCAGCATTGTACCGCGTCATGTTTTTGTTGATACGGCTCTGCAGGACAAGGCCTATAAAGATACCGCGTTGCCGATTGGAAAGCGCCAGACGATTTCCCAGCCGTTTACCGTTGCAAGGCAGACGGAGTTGCTGGAGGCGAAACCGGGAGAAAAAGTACTCGAAATCGGTACGGGATCTGGATACCAGGCGGCAATTCTTTGTGAACTTGGCGCTGAAGTCTACAGCATAGAGCGTATTGAAGAACTGTACGAAAAAGCACGGGCGACGCTACGCGAACTGGGATATTCGGTGCAGCTTAAACTGGGAGACGGTACGGTCGGCTGGTCCGCGTATGCTCCCTATGATGCAATTGTGGTTACTGCCGGTGCACCGGTCGTACCGGAAGATCTTGTTAAACAATTAAATGTAAACGGACGCCTGGTTGTACCTATCGGGGATGAAAACCGGCAGGAAATGATACGTCTGATCAAAATCCGGGAAGGGGAAATTGAAAAGGAACAGTACAGTGATTTCAAGTTTGTACCGCTGATCGGTGAAAAGGGGTGGAAGGATAAGGGTAGTTAGGATTAAGAATAAAGAATGAAAAACATACCTGTCGTTTCTTTCTTACCAGAAGATCAAATATTATTATTCGTAAATCGTAATTCGTAATTCTAATTCCTGGTCAACCGTTTGTCAGAAAGCAACGATAACTTCCGAGATAAGACTTCATGGAATGAATGGCCGTTCCTGCTGATTAAAGGTTTCCTGATGGGCTCAGCTGATATAGTCCCCGGGGTCAGCGGTGGCACCATGGCGCTTATTGTCGGCATCTATGCCCGTCTGATTAATGCCATCAAGAGTTTTGGGAAGAATTTTTTTATACAGCTTTTCCGTTTCAGGTGGAAGAGCGCTTTATCGGCCGTTCACTGGAAGTTTATGGCAATGCTGTTGTCGGGGATAATGACAGCCGTTATCTTTTTTACAAAAGTTGTACCGCTTCAGGTGTATATGTTCTCCGATCCGGAGCTTATCTACGGTTTATTCTTCGGGCTTATCGTCGGTTCTATCTATATTCTGGCAAAAGAATTGGAGCAGTTCAGCTGGATTGAGGGAGCGATGGTTCTTATCGGTACGGTTGTGGGGTTCTGGGTGGTCACGCTGGTGCCGACGGATACTCCGGAAACGGTTTGGTACATCTTTTTCAGCGGCTCCGTCGCAATCTGTGCAATGATACTGCCGGGGATCTCCGGTTCTTATATTCTTCTTATCCTTCAGAAATATGACTTTATTTTAACGGAACTGGGAAAGATAGGATCGCCAGATACTGGTTCGGCGCTGATTACTTTATTTCCGTTTGTCATTGGTGCTGTATTCGGTCTGGCTCTGTTCTCACGGGCTTTGTCGTGGCTGCTCGAACGCTATGAAGCCCAAACGCTGGCTGTATTGATCGGTTTTCTGATTGGGTCTCTGTATGTCATCTGGCCTTACCAGGACCGGGAATACAGGGAGATTGTAACCAAACAAGAGGTTATTGAATATAACAGTCCGAAAGCCGGGGAGTTGCGCGAAGATCCGCCGGATAAACAACAACCTGAATTTGAACGCCTGGGGGAGATTATAAAAAGTGATAATGCGGGTAATCCTAAGGGAGTTGAACTTCAAACGGTAAAACAGAAGCTTATACAATCAGATCCATATATTCCTTATGTCACGGTAGAAGGGGCACGGACCGATCACTTCTGGAGTGGAATTATTGGCATGAGTATTGGACTTTTAATGGTGGTAGGACTTGATTATCTGAGAGATAAGGAATAATGTAATTTTTATTTATTAAAGATTAATGCAGAAGCTACTATGAAAAAATTTAAAAGAATACTGGTACCGACAGATTTTTCAGAAAATGCAATAGCTGCTTATACTCATGCCCAGGAAGTCGCAAAAAAATATGGTGCCACAATAGATTTCATGCATGTGATTCCCACCTTGCAATATTTTAATGAAAGTCTGTCCAGGTTAGGTGTACCCCTGGATGATGGTGATTTATATCCTACGGCCCAAAAAGAAGCAAAACATCGCCTTAAAGAAATTATGAAGGATTATATTGAAGAGGATTTCAAAGGCGAGGCTATTACAAAGATCGACCGGAAACCATCTCATGCAATAACAGAGGTTGCCAAATCAAAAGGTCACGACCTGATCGTCATGGCAACCCGCGGGAAACACGGATCCGATCTGTTACGGGGGACAACCACAGAAAAAGTAATCCGCTATTCGGAGATTCCTGTCTTCACAGTAGATAAAGGACTCGGTTCAGGCGGATTCAAAAGAATTCTTTTACCGACAGACGGCTCACCGGTCTCTTTTTCGGCGATACCTGTGGCCTTTTCACTGGCACAGGTATATGCAGCTGAAATCACCCTTTTTCATGTTGCGGAATTGTATGGAGCGGGTATTGAGGAACCCGGCAGAGATAAAGTGCATACCCAGGAAGAGATAAAATATGAAGCTGTTATAGAAAAACTGAAAGACTATTTGATTGATAACAATATGGATACCATCAGGATCCAACGCGGTGAAGTATCTTTTGAAGATCAGCTTGAGATTGTGGAAGAAGCCTCCAGTCAAACGATTAATCTTCATACCATAATAGAAAAAGATGTATCGGCACATCATGGAATCGAAGAATACGCCGCCGAAAACGCCGATTTGGTTGTCATGGGAACACACGGGTACAGTGGATTTGCACATCTCTTCCTCGGCTCAACTACGGAACAGGTAGCACAGCATTTGAATCTTCCGGTCGTGACGGTAAAACCACCCAAAGATCTGCTGGAAAAGAAAAAGTAACCGAGAATCACTAAGGCACTGAGAACACTTAGCTTCGTGTCCTCAGTGCCTCGTATGTTAATTCAGTGGTAATGGTGTTGCATTATTTGCGGGACCTAC
>CAZPWQ010000022.1:33483-35102 GCA_964590495.1 uncultured Balneolaceae bacterium | reverse complement strand
AAAAAGTGTAACCCATGTCCCCGAACGAGTGTTACCCATCTATCCGGTCTATACAGAGAGGGGAATTTTCGTGCCGATACAAATGTGTACTGCCCTGACCGAACCTTCTTGCTACTCCCTTTCCGGCCTCCTTTTCTCCGGTTTCCGTTCCTCCCTTATCCAATAACTTCTCTCCAGCCGGGGCGGAAGTTGTTGCGACGGTCGAGCCATTCATTGGCTTCTTCGTGGTTCTTTACCTTCATGTTTTCGTGATCCCACTGAAGCTTTATATTCTCCTCACTAAAACGAATCGCCATGTTTCCGATCAGCATTGTTTCTGTCAGCTTAGCGGCATATTCAAAATTGGAGGCACCGGTTTCGTTGTTTTTGGCTGCTCTTACCCAGTCTTCATGGATATCTCCCGGGCGCTCCAATTCCTTCTTCGGTTCTCCGATGTTTTCCAGATCCGATTCCGGTATAAACCGCGGGTTATTTCCATAGACATCAGCCATAAGCTTGCCTTTGCTGCCGTGGAAAATCATTCCACCGCCCCATGAGCCCATCGGCTTACCCTCTTCCAGATCATCGGGACGAGGTGGCATCAGTCCTCCGTCATACCAAGTCAACTCTACAGCCTTTCTATTTCCGTTGGCGGGAAACCGGTAGTTCACGGTTGAACCCAGGGGAAATGCTTCATCGTTGAAAGGCGTACTACTGGCATGGACGGTTTCAGGCATACCCAGTTCAAGAGCCCAATACGATTGATCTATAATATGTGCTCCCATATCCCCGAGTGCTCCCGCGCCGAAATCCCAGCGTCCGCGCCATTCAAAGGGTGCGTAGTCGGGATGATAGGGACGGTAAGGCGACGGACCCACCCACAGGTCCCAATGCATGGTGTATGGCACTACAGGCATATGATCTGCTTTTTGCACATCAGCTCCCTGTGCCCAGAAGCCTTTCGGACGATTGGTCCAGCAATCCACTTTCGTTACTTCACCGATGGCCCCCTGGCGGATCCACTCTACAATTCTCAGGGTGCCTTCGAAATTGTGTCCCTGGTTACCCATCTGTGTAGCTACGCCGGTTTCTTCAGCTACTTCGGCCATCCGGCGTGATTCATAAATAGTCCGCGTCAGAGGTTTTTGCACGAAAGCATGTTTTCCCATCTGCATGGCGTATATGGCAATAGTAGCATGTGTGTTATCGGGTGTAGCTACCATCACCGCATCGATCTCCTTCTCATTGTCGAGCATTTCGCGAAAATCAATATACCGCTTAGCCTTTGGATAGCTATACAGGGTTTCCGCGGCATACTCTTCATCCACATCACATAGAGCATAAATATTTTCGCCCAGTTCGGACAGCGAACGGGTATTGCTCGCCCCCATACCTCCCACGCCGATACAGGCGATATTCAACTTATCACTGGGCGCTTTGTATCCGGGTCCGCCCAGAACATGCCGCGGTACAATAAAAAAACCGGCGGTCGCCGCAGCCGATTTGCCTAAAAAATCTTTTCTTGAAATACCTTTTGATGCAGATTTTGAAGTTCCGTCCTTTTTAGAATTGCTCATTTGCCAGTAGTTTATTCGGGATTCGCTGGTTTGCTGAACAATTTAGAGGATAGTGGGAAAATT
>CAZPWQ010000022.1:28486-33383 GCA_964590495.1 uncultured Balneolaceae bacterium | reverse complement strand
AACAACACTATTCCGCGACATCATAGGTGATGGGCTGTTTGTTTTCGAAATCGTAGAGGGTGAGTTCGCGCAGGTTATACCATCCCGTCCAGAACGTTCGCAAAGCTTGAATATACGACCGTCGGGCGGAATCCTTTTCGTTCTGTGCGATAAATAGATTGGTGATATCAATTTTCCCAATCAGGTATCGATTTTGAGCCACATCATAACGGCGCTGGGCAATCGTATCCGCTTTTGCGGCAAGCTCAACCTGTCCGCCGAGCTGCAGAAATTCACTCACCGTAAATTCTACCTGCTGATTAAACTGCCGGCGTTGAAACTCAATACTGTTTGCCACTTCCCGCTGTTGGTTTCGTGCTGCACTAATCTGCGCCTTCTGTTGTCCCCAGTTAAAAATAGGAATCTGGAAACCAACTGTTACAAATTGACGGTTTTGTGGATTTTCATAGAGATCGGAAAAATCTTCAGAGGTTTGATTCAAACCGAAGTTGGCATTAAGAGTTGCCGAAAATGTACCTTCACTCCTTGCCTGTGCAAGGTTACGATCTGCCTGAATTTCATTCAGCCGGTAAGTCAGCGCTTCGCTGTTGTTTGCCATTGCCAGTTGTTTGGCCTGTTCAATATCTACAGAAATTTCCGGCAGTTCTTCCGGCTCCTGTAGTTCCAGCTGAACATCGGTTGGATAACCGAGTAAAATTTTGAAATCATTCAGACTGCTGTCGTAATCGATACGTGCCCGGGTAAGTTCTGCTTCAGCATTACGCAGGGCCAGTTCACTTTGCAGCAAATCGTTTTCTGCAATACTACCAACGTTAAACCGCCCCTGGGATATATGGTAAATAGAATCGTTACGGGCTACGTTGGACTCAGCAATTTCCAGGTTAATTTTGGCCAGATAGGCATTAAAAAAGCTTTGGGTAACGGTGCGTGCGATACTCTCCATCTCTTCCACAAACTCTTTTTCGGCTATCTCGAACTGTAATGGTTCGAGTCTGTTATTCCATTTGAGATTGTTAAACTGAAAAATAGGCTGGTTCAACCCGATCACCAGCGGAGTGCTTTGCCACAGATAGGTATTTTCACCCTCGAAAATACCGAGTCTTGTAATTCCGGAGGAAAGTGACAGTCTGCCGCCGGTGGGCAATATATTTTGATCAATTGAGAGTGTTGCCGATGCCTCCGACTGTGTTCGGGATGAAAAGGTAACACTTCCGTCGTCCAGGATATTTGAAAAAATAGACTTGTTGAAATTCGGTGCATCACCGGAAAGCGACAGACCGGGCAGTAAATCGGCCCGAAATGACTGGTAGCGCCATTTACTGGCAATCAGCGCATATCGTGCCGCTTTTGCAATCGCACTTTGATCCTGTGCAATTTCAATGCTTTCGTCGAGGGTTAGTACGCCCAGGTCTTCGCCACTTTGCTGGGAATATCCCGGAATGGTGAAAACAAGAGATGACGAGACGAGGGTCAGTAACAGATAAAAGAATGTAGGTGTAAATTTATTCATGGCGTAAAGCGTGTACAGGATCCTGTTCTGCTGCGCGACGTGCCGGGAAAAATCCAAAGACAACACCGATGGACATCGCCACGCCAAATGATAAGAGTATAGATGACATGGTTACCATGGTAACAATACCCGCCGTCAGTTCTATAACATAACTGAAAGCGATTCCTACAATAATTCCGATAACTCCGCCGGATATACTTATTGCAAGGGCTTCGGTTAGAAATTGCAGGTGGATATCTCTTTTATGGGCACCTACGGCACGGCGTGTACCTATTTCGCGAAAACGTTCAACAACCGAGGCAAGCATAATATTCATAATTCCAATCCCCCCCACCAGCAACGAAATAGAAGCGATCGAAGATAAAACAATATTAAAAATTTCCTGGGTGCGCCGTTCCTGCTGGAGAAGCAATTCCGGTACAATAACTTCAAAATCAATCACAAAATTATGGCGCCTTTCGAGCATGCGTCTGATGATATCCGCAAGTGGTACGCTATAGCCGGTGTCGCTGACCCGAACGATCATTTTATCGATCTGATGATAATTTTC
This sequence comes from uncultured Balneolaceae bacterium, assembly GCA_964590495.1. Classification (GTDB taxonomy): domain Bacteria; phylum Bacteroidota; class Rhodothermia; order Balneolales; family Balneolaceae; genus CAZPWQ01. The sequence continues at coordinate 31,323 of CAZPWQ010000022.1, read as the reverse complement.
TTCGGCTGAGCTGCCGTTTGAATTTTCTTCGGAATTATTGTTGGGATTGTTATTGGAATTATTACTGGCAATTGCCATCTGTATATCCCTTTCTGTGACAACGGCACGGTTTTTATACCGCAAAAGAGCTGTCGTTACGGGAGTATAAATATCCATGTTATAATTACGAATGCCAAGGTTCTGAATATTTTCGGTGGTTATTTCCCTCTCTTTTAATACACCGACCACCGTCAGCCAAAGATCACCGGCCTTAATTTTTTTACCTATGGGATTTTCCCCCGAAAAGAATCGGCTTCTGATGCCGTTCCCGATAATACACACCGGTTCTGACTCACTTATCTGTATATCGGTAAATTCCTTTCCCTCCTGCATTTCAAAATTATTAATCTGAAAATATCGCTGGTTCACCCCCACCAGTTTGCCGCTTCGCATGCGTCCGTCTCTGATAAAAGAAGTTTCAAAAACAATTTCCGGGCTTACATGCTCAACCTGGGGAATCCGGTCCTGAATGCTATACATATCTTCCAGGGTTAGTCCGGGGGAATAGCGCCTTTTTTCCGTTCCATCCAAATTCGTTTCCCTGACCTGACCTTCTACCTGCTGTGCCACAGGCTCGATAATAATGTTATTTGTGCCTAGCAACTGCATCTGTTGCAAGACTTCCTGCTGGGCACCCCGGCCTATCGCCAGCATTGCGATGACGGAAGCAACGCCGAAAATTATTCCCAGAGAAGTGAGAAAGGAGCGCATTTTATTTTGCCGGATGGCATCAAGTGCAATATCAAAATTATAAATAAACTTTTGTAACAAAGCAGTATCCTCTTATTGAGCTATTTTTCAGCTGAATTTAATTACGTCTGTTCCCTTGCGGTCTTTCTTGGTCCCTATTTCGATTAAGACTATCCGGCTCCTGTTCAATAATCTCCTCCTGCTGCTCTGCTTCAAGATCGAGTTTGATATCTTCATCCCTGTAATTTTCAAGTATTTCTTCCGGAAGTCTTATTTTCCGGATCCCGGCTGTATCGGCGGGCATCGAAAAATAGATACGGTCATCACCGGTGAGACCTTCTTTTATCACGACATCATTATCATTCATAATTCCGAGAATAACCTGCTGCATAACAGTCTCCAGTCCATCCCTTTTAAAAACAAAACTCAGTGAATCAACAGAATGAATTGTTTCGAGCGGAACATAGAGTGCTTCATCGAGAGACTCAACATAAATAAGATTACTGGTTGTCATCGCCGGACGCAGAGAATTGTCCGATTCGTTAACGCGGATCATAACCTGGAATACCTTTGAATTTGAATTAGGACGTTGCTCGCCAATATTTGCCACTTCAGTAACTTCGCCTGTCAGCTCTTTTTCAGGCATGGCATCCAGCCCTATATCTGCTTTTTGACCCACAGACATTTTCTGAATGTCCACTTCATTGACAAAGGTAACCGATTCCATTACGCTGAAATCGGGCAATTCCGCAACGACAGGATCCCATGCACTTATGTTACTTCCTTCTGTAACTTTTGTACCATCCCTGTTACGTTTATAGATGACCATGCCGTTCTCGGGTGCATAGATGGTAAAACGATCCATGACCTCGCGTATCCGGTCTAATTCCCGCTTTTCCTGTTTCAAATCGGTTTCAATTTCACGAAGTGTAGCTTCTGCCTGCCTGACCCGTGTTTTATAGTTTTTTTGAGCCTGGGCAAACTCCCGTTGTGCGCGCTCAAGGTTAATCTGGGCCTGACGCTGTGTGGCCGGAGATTCATACTGGGATTGCTCAACGGCGATCTCATATTCCTCAAGAGCATATTCAAGATTGATGAGATTATCGCGTGCCTCCGAAAGAGTCAGTGAACTGTCGAGCTGCGCCAGTTCATACTGCGACTGAGCTTCTTCGAGTTCAAGCTGGGCATCCTGCAAACTGCTTGAAATTTCAGATCTGTCGAGCTCAGCCACAAAATCTCCTTTATTAACTACAGTGCCTTCAGGTACCAGACGCTGAATAGTGACATTATATATCCGGAATTCACGAATACCATCCGGACCGCGGATGCTTGTGGAATTTTTAGCCCGCAGTTCTCCGGTTGTGGTAACTGTGACTTCAAACTCACCTTTTTTCGGAGTTACAAAAATTTCGGCCGATTCTGCCGAAGAAGATCCAAAGGCGTACCAAAAAACTAAAATGGCAATTATGCCGGCTCCCAGATATAAATATTTTTTTTGCATTGTAACGATGCTTGTTATAAACAGTTAAGAATCCGCTAAGGATGAATGAACATACAGACTAATATTGAAGCAAAATTGAATCAGCTTATTCCAACATTTTTCAGTAATAATGTTTAAGATGCTACTATAACGATAATATGTAATTAAAAGTATCCAGTAAAGATTAAGATATTCTAAACTGGGTTAACTACACGCATCATTTGATATAGTGTTACAAGGTGAGTGGAGTTCTAATATGTTTTTACATTTTCTTTTTTTGCTACTACCCCCACCTGTCATTCCGCCTGTCCCGATGCTTACTTATTCCAGGTCATTCACCACAGACACCTGCATCAGAACCTGTCATCCTGAGACACTAAACAGTAAACCGGGGCAGCCAGTGTGCCAGTCGAAGGATCTCCCTTTCACAGCAACCAGACTGAACAAAGGCTCCAGCCCCATCCACGAGATTCTTCGGCAGCGGGACGGAAAAACCACCGTCCCTTGCTCAGAATGACACCAGAGGGAGAGAAGGTTTTAAATAAAGCCCTGCTCACTTATTCCAGGTCATTTACCACAGACACCTGCATCAGAACCTGTCATCCTGAGACACTAAACAGTAAACCGG
>CAZPWQ010000022.1:0-28386 GCA_964590495.1 uncultured Balneolaceae bacterium | reverse complement strand
GATTCTTCGGCAGCGGGACGGAAAAACCACCGTCCCTTGCTCAGAATGACACCAGGGGAGAAAAAAAGTGTACGGTTAAGAACTGGTACTGGTGGGCATAATTATTCCTGCCGGTTTAATCCACTACCGAATTATCAACCAATCCGGTTTCAAGGTCGTATTTTTCAGCATATTCTGTCTCATTAACAACCCTTTTAGGATCATTATTTTCATCTACAATGATAACTTTGGGTTTGTGGTTTTTTGCTTCCTCAGGTGTCATTTCAGCATATGCAATAACAATAATACGATCATCGACTTGTGTGAGACGTGCCGCTGCTCCATTCAGGCAGCAAACTCTTGATCCGGCTTCACCGGAAATGGTATAGGTTTCCAACCTCGAACCGTTGGTTATATTAAGCACCTGTACCTTCTCGTAGGGCAGAATTCCTGCCGCATCAAGTAACTCCCGGTCAATAGTAATGCTACCTTCATAATGAAGATTTGCTTCAGTAACCTTCATCTGGTGCAATTTCGATTTAAACATCGTCAGTTTCATGATTCAATCTGCTTATCAATAATAATATTGTCAATGAGTCGTGTCTCTCCGAGATAAACGGCTCCGGCTAAAATATATTTGTTATCCGGTTCCAATTCTTTTACCGGCATCATCTTATCAAATGAAAACACATTAAGATAATCAATTTTGAAACCTTTTTCCTCAAGTTCTCTTTTCTGATGATCCAGTAAAAGAGATACATTCTTTACGCCACCTGCTATCTGCTTTTCGATATAGCGCAGTGTCCGGTATAAACCGGGAGCCAGTGTTCGCTGCTCTGCATCAAGATAAGCATTCCGACTGCTGAGGGCCAGTCCGTCGTTGGCTCGTTGTATAGGTCCCATCAACAAAGTAACATTATGATTAAATTCCATCACCATCTGCTGAAGAATGCGGAACTGTTGAATATCCTTTTGTCCGAAAACGGCATAATCGGGTTCAATGATATTAAACAATTTATTTACCACGAGAAGAATACCCTCAAAAAAACCGGGGCGGGATCCTCCGTCCATATATTTGTTCAACTCATCTATTTCAATGTTGAGATAATTTTTGGAGGGATACATCATTTCATCGACAGGTGCAAAAACAGCAGCTATCCCTTCCTCTTTGCACTTTTCCAGGTCCTCTTTGAGCTGCCGGGGATATTTATTGAAGTCTTCATCAGGACCAAATTGTTCCGGGTTCACATAAATGGAAACTATGACGACATCGGCATTTTTTTTAGCGAGACTGAACAGCGAAAGGTGTCCCTCATGCAGGGCACCCATTGTAGGTACAAAGCCTATGGATTTGCCCTCGCTCTTGAAGGCATTCACCTTCGCCCGTATGTCTTTAATAGTTCGTATGGCTTCCATAAAATGTTCAAGAAGAAGGAAGATACCCTAATTAGCCCCTAAACCCGGATTACTCACAAATTTTTATTTAAGGCTGAGTTAAGTTATTAATAATAAAAGGCTTAAGCCTGGTTATAGAAGGTGAAAAATTCGAGCTAATGATTTTACCGCTTTCTCAAGAAAAGCAGGACTTTATACGGCACGATCAGAATCGAATCCCTGCAGCAGTTCCTTTACACGATTCAGGAATGCCCCGCCATGTGCACCGTCAACAATACGGTGATCATAACTCATCGATAGATACATCATATGGCGGATCGCAATAACATCGCCTTCTGAGGTTTCGCGCACGACCGGACGCTTTTCAATGGCACCGGTTCCGATAATAGCCACCTGCGGTTGATTGATGATAGGTGTACCCATGAGATTACCAACACTTCCATAATTTGTAAGAGTAATTGTACCGCCGACCAGGTCGTCAGGATTCAGGTTTTTTGTACGGGCTTTTTCGGCCAGATCGCTCACTGATTTTGCCAGTCCAACAAGGTTTTTATCCTGTGCCTGCTTTATCACGGGAACAATAAGTCCGCCTTTGCCCCCCTCGCCCAGCGCAACTGCCAGTCCGAAATTGATATCCCGTTTCAGAATGATCTGGTCGTTTTCAGTATCGACCGAACTGTTGATGAGCGGAAATTCGCGAATAGCCTGGATAATCTTTTCAATAAACAGCGGTGTGAAAGTCAGCTTAACCCCTGCACGCTCCCGGAATTTATCTTTATTGGCTTCCCGCCATTTCACCAGGTTCGTAACATCAACCTCAGAGAAAGTGGTAACATGGGCGGATGTTTGTTTTGACCGGACCATATGCTCGGCGATCATCTTCCGCATACGGTCCATCTTGATTATTTCCGTATTTTGGGATGGTCGCTGGATATCGAGTTCACCCGCTGAAATAGATCGCTGTTCACCTTCCACCGGTTCTCTTTTACCTGTTGCAGGTGCCGTTTCAGCGGCTGCCTTTTGGGTTTTTCGCTCCTCAAGATAGTTCAAAACATCCTCTTTGGAAACGCGTCCACCCTGGCCCGATCCTTCAATACTTTCCAACTCTTCCTGCGAAATACCTTCCTCTTTGGCAATAGAACGCACCAGAGGCGAATAAAAACGTCCGTCACTGCCTATACGTTGTGGTTCTGTTCCGCCCGTTGGTTGTCCGTTGCTACCCGACGCCTCTTGAGCAACCGGCTCTTTCTGTTTTTCAGTTTCTTTTTCTTTTGCAACATCCTGCTTTTGTGCGGCGGGTTTGGCTGCGGCAGCTTTTCCTGTGGCAATAATGGCTATGGTCTGCCCCACTTCCACGGTGTCACCTTCTTCAACTAAAATCTCAACCAGGGTTCCCGCCTGCGGAGAAGGTACTTCCGTATCAACCTTGTCAGTCGATATTTCGAGTAATGTTTCATCCTCCTCAACTTCATCACCGACCGATTTGGCCCATTCGATGACAGTACCCTCCATCACCGATTCACCCATCTTCGGCATTTTTATTTCAATGCGTTCGCCTTCGTCACCGGCGGTTTCGGCAGTATCCGTTTCCACCTCCGCTGTTACAGGTTCCGGCTCCTCCTTGGTTTCTTCTGCTTTAACCTCTTCTCCGGAAGTCTCTTTCGCGGATTCCCCGCTGCCGCCTTCAGAGACATCCGCTGCACCGGGATCTGTTTCGATCACAGCTATAGCCTGGCCCACCTCAATAGTATCACCTTCTTCTGCTAAAATTTCAATGAGGATCCCGGCTTCGGGGGAGGGAACTTCGGTGTCGACCTTGTCAGTGGCAATTTCCAGAAGAGTTTCATCCTCTTCGACACTATCGCCTACTTTTTTGGTCCATTCGATGACGGTGCCTTCCATCACCGATTCACCCATTTGGGGCATTTCTACTTCAACTCTGGCCATCGGTAGTCAGATTAATCATTTAAAATTGCGAGGTACAAAGACTAAAAAAAAGTGACTGCAAAAAAGTTTCTTAAAGCAAGCGTGAAAGATCACAATAAATGGCATTAGATCAAAATGAATACGTGATGCTTAATGAGTAAGGAGTAATAAATTCAGGGCTCCGATGTCTCATCTGCAGACATTTCATTTTTTACGTAGAAAGGATCAAATAAAAAAAGCGTGATCAGGTAAGGGGATCCTGATCACGCTTTACTCTCCGATGTATAATATAAATCAGTTGGTAAGATTGTATACAACCGGCAAGCTGAATTGGACTCTGACTGTCTGTCCTCTTTGCATACCCGGTTTGAATTCAGCCTTTTTAACACAGCGAATGGCTTCCTCATCAGCACCACCGCCGATACCGCGTACAACTTTTGCGTTATTTTCTTCAACTCTGCCCTCTTCATTCACAATAAACTGGACAATTACCCTTCCTTCTATGCCAGCTCTTTGTGCTTGTTCAGGATAATTGACGCACTGTTGAATTGATGCCAATCCTCCTTTGAGCTGAGGCATCTCCTCAACAGAAACAAAGAAATGTTCTTCTTCCTCTTTCTCCTCGGGCGGTGGTGGTATAGCCAGAGGATCATCCAGATTCATATCGGAATCAAGATTGATTTCTACGTCTTCGACGATCTCATCATCAGGTACTTCGACAGGAATCTGCGGCCGGGGTGGCGGAGGTGGTTTTTCTTCCTGTTGTGTTTGGATGATTTCTTCCATTTGCACGACTTCCTGCTCCGTGGTGAGATCTGCGTTGCCTTTATCACTGGGTATATCCAGTTTAACGGCGACAATAAAGATCAAAAGAACAACAATTAAACCGGCTTCAAAAAAGACAGGATAATAAGAGCGAAGATCTGCTTTAGGGTTTTTGCGATGAAAGTTCATGTTATAGTTGGATGTTTTAACTGAAAATTAAATTTAGGTTACTTTGATAACCAGTTCGATTTCATGCCTAATTTATCATGCTCCTCTTTCTATAACAAGAATATTTTAATATAAAGATCCTATATGGTCGATATTATTTAACTATAAATTATTTTTATTATTAATAATTAAATATATTTATCAAAAATTTTAAATATTATAAAATACTTTTATAAGAAAATGAAAAAGAGAATTAAAAAATTTCAAGCATACAGAGCTACCTGTTATGGGAAATGGTTTTGAGAAAAAACGAGAAGAGGCGAATAGTAAATCCGAAAGTTGTGAAAACTTCTATTATAAATATGAAAGGAGCATTTATAGGCCAAATAATTAGTTTTTCCGGTTAAAAATTCTGCAAATATTGTAAGAATATTGCAGCAAAAATTTGCAAGGTTATTGCAGAAGGAAAAAATAAAAGTTGATGAGAATGCTATTTTTAGACCCGCAAAGTTTCAGAAACTTTGCGGGTCTTTATAAGGTCCTTTCATGGCAACCAGTCCAGAACAAAGACTCCCAGCCCCCACCAACGGGATTCTTCGGCGGCGGGCGGGAAAACCACCGGCCCTTGCTCAGAATGACAACGGGGGAGGAAAGGTTTTAAATAAAGCCCTGCTCACTTATTCCAGCTGACACCCCATCAACGAAACACCATTACCTGTCATCCTGAAACACCAATAAGTGAACCAGGGCTACTGATTATCCAGTTGAAGGATCTCCCTTGCATGGCAACCAGCCAGACAAAGACCTCTGCCCCACCAGATTCTTCGGCGGCGGGCGGGAAAACCACCGGCCCTTGCTCAGAATGACAACAGGGGGAATTCGATACTTATTGTTAACCTAATGAAACGATTAACTCTTCAGCGCCCTCTCCAAATCTTCGAGAAGATCATCAGCATGCTCGAGACCTACACTGATACGAATAAGGTTCTCGGGTGTGATTGAATCGGGCCCTTCGCTGCTCCGGCGATGTTCCCAGGTGCTTTCCACACCGCCGAGACTCGTGGCGCGGCTGATCAGTTGAGATCCGCCGACAATATCAATTGCTTCCTGCCTGCCGCCTTTTACCAGAAATGAGATCATGCCTCCAAACCCGCTCATCTGTTTCTTTGCAACTTCGTGCCCGGCATGAGTAGCCAGCCCCGGATAAAACACTTTTTCAACCCGGGGATGGTTCTGCAAAAAACGAGCCAGGTGTCCCGCATTTTCGTTATGACCCCTCATGCGATATGGCAGCGTGCGGATGCTGCGACTCAGCAGCCAGCAGTCGTCAGGTGACGGTACCGCTCCCATAGTTCCCTGCAAATCCCGTACTCTTTGAAAGACATCATCATTTTTTCTGGCTACCACGGCTCCGCCGAGAATATCGCTGTGTCCGCCTAGATATTTCGTGGTGGAATGTAATGATATATCGATTCCCAGGTTCAGGGGAAGCTGATTCATCGGTGAGGGCCAGGTATTATCCAGACACGTAAGGATATTTTTTTCCTGTGCCAATTCACTCACAGCTGTGATATCGGTAATATTGAGCATCGGATTAGAAGGGGTTTCAATCCATATCAATGTGGTATTGTCTTTTATGGATGACTCTATTACTGACACATCAGTCATGGAAATAAAATCAACCTTGAGGCCCCAGGGCTTCATTACCTTGTTTATCAGTTGACGGTTGCCGGCATAAACATCATCGGGCATCAGAACGTGATCACCGGGTTTGAGAGCCTGAAATATAGTTGTTGCGGCAGCAACACCAGAGGAAAATGCGGCACAGGCTTCACCCTCTTCCAATTCGGCAATCAGGTGTTCAAGCTGCAGGCGGTTGGGATTGGAGTGGCGCGTATAGTTAAGATCACCTTCCTGGAATCCCTCCTTCTTATGTTCGAAAACGGTTGTTTTATGGATGGGTGGCACTACATCACTGGTCGGCTTTTGAATGTCGAGTCCGGCATGGATGGCCTTGGTTTCGAAACGCATATCAGTATTTTATTTTAAATTTTTACCCAGACCAAAGGTCGGGAATTACCTGCAAACTATCACGGAAAAGCAATTTTAAATGTTGAATGTTGAATGTTGAATGTAAGGAATTGAGTGGAAGGAGAACTTACCAACAGATATTTAACAAATAAAAGGTAATTTTGAAACGAGAAAACATTATTCAAAATAAAAGTTTTAATTTTGCACTGACTATAATTCAGCTTTATAAGCAACTTATAGATGGCAAAGGATATATAGTTTCGAAGCAGTTGCTAAAAAGCGGGACCAGTATTGGTGCCAATATTGAAGAAGCATCAGCAGCTCAATCCAGAAAAGATTTCATATCAAAAATGTCAATTGCATCAAAAGAAGCAAGAGAAACAAGATACTGGCTTAAGCTGCTATCCAAAAGTGAATTAACAGATATTGAAGTCCAAAAATATTTAGATGATATAAACCAAATAGTAAAATTATTGACTTCAATAGTAAAAACAGCCCAAAAATCGCTAAAAGAATAATTCAACATTCAAAATTCAACATTTAAAATTATAAAATGTCTTAGTGGTTAGTTCTGTCGGATTGAATGAATTCGCTGAAGTACGGGCGGATGAGAGTAATTCAGAAAAACGTAAAACGGGTGCGGAGTTAAATTGGATAGGTTATCTTTGGAGAGATTCTTTAACGCTTCGATCATCGGTTCCCTTTTATAGGTGGTGGAGGCAAAGTTATCGGCCTCAAACTCGTATTTTCGCGATAGCATCTGCATAAAGATCGAAAGGATCATATCAATGGGGGCGTACAGCATCCCGAAGAAAATAAGTCCGGCATATACCGATGACTGCTCCATATAAAAAGCGTCATATAATCCCTGGGAATTCAGAAAGATCGAAAGCAGGAAAAACATGATACCAGTCTGCACAATGCTAATCGCCATATTCTTTATGATGTGCTTTTTCTTATAATGCCCTATCTCGTGAGCCAGAACCGCAACCAGTTCATCTTCCGAGTGGTTATCAATCAGCGTATCGAAAAGTGCTATTCGTTTATTCTTACCGAAGCCGGTGAAAAAGGCGTTTGATTTGCTGCTTCGCTTGGAACCGTCCATTACATAAATACCTTCCAGGGAAAAATTCACATTATCTGCATAGTCCCGGATCTTCTGTCGCAGGCTGCCCTCTTCAAGCGGTTCGAATTTGTTGAAGAGCGGCATAATCCACCTGGGAGCGATGAATTGCACAATCAGTGTATAAGCAGTAACCACACCCCACGCATAAAGCCATGCATATTGATCAATAAAGGTAAAAAAGGCAAGGATTCCCGCCAGTAAAGGCCCGCCTAAAATGATCCCGAGCGCCAATCCTTTCACCATATCCAGCACAAATGTTTTTGGAGTGGTTTTGTTGAACCCGAATCTTTCTTCTATCACAAAAGTGGAGTAGATGCTGAAGGGGAGGCTGAGTACGGTTTTTCCCAGAATCAACAGTCCGATATACGTAAGGCCGGTCCAGATGACCCCGAGTTCCCAGCCGCGAACAATCTGGTCGAGCCAGTTAAATCCACCGGCAAACCAAAAAACAAGGAGTACGATTATATTGAATGCGGAAGTAAAAATACCGAATTTGGTGCGAACCTGCGTGTAGCGCTGGGATTTTTCATAGGTTTCTTCATCGTATATGTCTTCAAATTCATCCGGAAGGCCTTTGTCGAGCGACTTCAGGTTGTAAAAATCGGCTACCAGGTTGAGGGTAAAATCAATCAGCAGCGCTGCTAAAATTATGACCGCAAAAATATTCATGAATGCTTCTTCTGTTAATTATTAATAGATTTTGCAAAATTAACGAATCATTTCTCAATTCAACAAGGCGTCACTTTGAGCGCAATGAGGAGGCACGACGAATGAAGTCGAAAAGTTCTTCGGTTTCTTCAATGAATACATTGTTACATCTCTTTTTTTTCATTTTATGAAAGTTTTGATCAGTCGATAGAATGGGTTTATATTTTGTATTAAATTTTACAAGAATATAACAAATTAAGCTAATGAATACGTAGCCTGTAATTACTGTGACACAGAGTTTCACTGAGTATCCACGGAGGTGCACAGAGAAGTTCTCCTGTGATATTATTATTAAATATTTATTGTTCGTGGATCTCTGTGGATTTATTATTCTTTCATCTGCTTATACTGCCATATATCCTCTTCATCAGCTGAATTTGGCCGATATGATAGGTATCATGCGCCACTATTCCTGCAATCAGCTGGCTGAAAGTCCAATCCTTGTCAGCAGCTATCTTTTCATCCAGCCGGTGGTCCGGAAAGTTCCTGATGGCTTCTGTCAGTGCCCGGTGGTGCAGGCGGATTAAATCCTTGTCACGCTTCCAGCTGTCGGCCGAGGCATTCTCAACTTCCGGCCAGTTTGCCGGTGAGCGTTCAAATCCTTTTCCGGTGTTTTCATCCATATAACGGCAAACGGAATATTTCCAATATGCGATGTGAAGTGCCAGCTCCCAGATACTGTGACGGTCGGGGGCAGGTTTCCAGGATGCCTGATCGTGATCGACACCGCGTAAAGATCCCATAAGTGTTGGTCCGCCGTGCCATGGTTTGAAACCCTTCGGCGGATCTATTATTTCAATAACAGATGACAAAGGTAGATTTGCCATAGCAACCGTTTCGAATTTTGGTCATTCGGATTTCGAATTTATTACAATCTGCTCCTTAATTTGCAAACAACTTTAACTGAAGAATAATATATAATATTCTGCTTAAACTGAATTACAAGCATCATGTTTACTGTTTATACAGGCTCCTGTTGCAATATGAATAGAAATTCGTAGTTTGGTGCTGTTTTATTGCCTAATCAAAGTCAATAGATAGAATTTATGGCAGACTCTTCCGGAAATCAGGAACTGGCGCGGGATTTGGGTTTTCTTGAGGCTTATACAATTGGGGTAGGAACAATGATAGGGGCAGGTATTTTTGTTCTGCCGGGCATAGTAGCAGAAAATGCAGGCCCTGCAGGGATGATTTCCTTTGTCATTGGTGGTATTGTCTCCCTTCTGACCGCATTGTCTTTATCAGAGCTGGCAACCGGTATGCCAAAAGCCGGAGGTAGTTATTATTATGTAAATCGCTCGATGGGAAGTTTTTTCGGGTCTGTAGTTGGCTGGAGTATGTGGGGCGGATTAATGTTTGCCACGGCTTTTTATATGCTTGGCTTCGGCCAGTATCTGACATTCTTTTACGGCAATATACCTGTTGCCGGATCGGCCCTGTTTATGGCGGCGCTGCTAATAGGGATTAACTACCAGGGTGTAAAAGAGGTTGGTTCCCTTCAGAATTTGATTGTTGTGCTATTAATCGGCTTTATCCTGGTATTTCTTGCCTTTGGCGTGTTTAATATTGACTGGGACGTATTCAAACCTTTCAATCCTAACGGGTGGGGCGCTGTTACCGCAACTGCGGCAACGGTCTATGTTACCTTTATTGGTTTTGAAGTGATTGCTACAAGTGCCGAAGAAATTAAAGACCCCGGCAAAAACCTTCCGTTGTCGATGATAGCCTCAGTGCTTACCCCGATGGTATTTTATGTGTTGGTAATGCTTGTTTCAACGGGTGTTCTACCTGTTGACGAACTGGCAACTTCTTATATTCCGGTAGCCGATGTAGCCGGGGAATACCTTGGCACAGTTGGTGCGCTCATGATGGTATTGGGAGCTGTACTGGCGACGGTCTCCAGTGCCAATGCATCGGTTCTGTCTGCAGCACGCGTCAATTTTGCTATGGGCCGCGATAAAATTCTCACCAGCTGGCTGAATAATATTCATAATAAATACCGGACTCCGTACCGGGCCATACTTATTACCGGAATGGTTATTCTTTTGCTTATAGCTTTTGGAGTTGGACTTGAAACACTGGCAGATGTTGCCAGTTTCTCATTCCTGATAACCTATGCTCTCGTACATGTTGCTGTTATTGTCATGCGACGAGCCGACCCCGAAGATTATAATCCGGATTTTAAACTGAATTCCTGGGCCTATCCACTGGTACCAATTTTAGGAGTTGCTTCGTGTCTTATTATTGCCGCCCAAATGCGTCCGATCGTGCTTTTGGCAGGTAGTGGCATTATTCTTTTTGGCGTTATCTGGTATGTGGCTTATGCCGCAAAACGTGCCATTAAACCAAGTTTGGTGGGAGATGCGATAGCTGCAAGAAGGAGAGCTCCTCTGCCGGATCAACAGTACCGTATAATAATACCTGTGGCCAATCCTGAAACCGAGCAACATCTTATACAAATTGGCGGAGCAATTGGTGCCAGCCAGGGTAAAGCTGAAATTGTGGCGGTGAGTGTTCTTGAAGTTCCCAGCCAGACATCTCTTGAGCAGGGTATACAATACGAAGATGAGCGAATACAACGCCAGCAGGATTTGTTGAACAACGCCCGAACCACAGCCCGGCAATCGGGAGTCGGTCTCAGAACCAGGGCTATGGTGGGTCGAAGTGTAAGTTCGGTAGTGCTTAATCTAATAAAGGAAGAGAGAGCACAACACCTGGTTTTGGGCTGGTCTGGTGAAAAGAAACCTTATCAGCATATTCTCGGATCTAATATAGATCATATCGTCAGGAATGCGACCTGTGAAATCACGTTGGTCAAAGCCGGCAAGAAGCCTGTTAAGGAGATTATCGTATTAGTTGGAACCGGTCCCAATACCTCCCTTGCCATTCGGAGAGGAGATGCTTTGGTACGGAATATAGACGGGGCATCTTTAACATTGTTAACTGTACAGCCGCCGCGTGAAAATCCGGCTGCAGACCCTGAAACCGAAGGGCGGGCACTCATTGCGTCAGCTGCAAATGAAGTTGGCGTAGATCCGGACACCTATCCTTCTAAGGTAATTATTGCGGAAGATGTAAGGGAAGCTCTTCTGCAAGCCGTAGAAGGCTTTGATACCATCTGCATCGGCGCTACCCGCAGTACTGCTGTCCGGCAGGCTTTGTTCGGCTCCATCCCGGAAGAAATCGGCAGCAAGTCAGAAAGCACAGTGGTAATTACCCGTGGACGGGAATATAAACCCAGAACGGTGACCGAAGGGATTGTCGAACGTCTGTCGAGATAGGATTTAAGATCTGTTTTTAATCCGTACAAATCCGCGGCAAATTCAAAATCAATTCGTCGATCTCATAAATATCATCCAGTACGTGATTGAAAAAGAGATTTACATTTTTCCTGAAATCACGCCAGTGCCTGACCACTTTAAACCACTTTTGTTTCCAGTCGTAATTTTCACAAAAATCAAAGATAGGAAAAATTGTAGAATGTATAACTTTGGGAAAAGAAGTTAGAGAATGACCACTCTGCTATAATAAATGGTTAAAACACTAGCTATAAATAAATCTTGATAAATTACCTGTAACAGGTAAGTTAAATTCAACAATTGTAGATTTTAACATCAAACAGATAATCAATTGAAGTTCTTTACTTCCCAACTCACGCAAATCATATCCACTCGTGGTACGAGATATAATCTGAAGCGATTGGCACGTTTCCTGGCGGCACTTTTGGCTATGATCGTTATCTATACTGTGCTTTTCCATTTTATCATGCAGCACGAGGGACAGTATTATAGCTGGGTTACCGGTTTTTATTGGACGCTCACGGTAATGTCAACACTGGGTTTTGGAGATATTACCTTTACCAGCGATCTGGGACGTGCATTTTCCATTCTTGTCCTAATGACGGGAATGCTGTCACTGCTGATACTTCTGCCATTTACTTTTATAGAGTTTTTTTACGCTCCCTGGCTCGAGGCTCAGTCGAAAGCCCGTGCCCCCCGTGAACTACCGGAAGATATACAGGATCACGTAGTTATCACCCATTACAATCCTATCTCAAGGGCTCTGATGAATAAACTGGATCAGTATAACTATAAATATGTGCTTCTGGTGAATGAACTATCCAAAGCCCTGGAATATTTTGACGAAGGTTACAAGGTTGTTTATGGGGAACTAGATGATCCTGAAACCTACAAGAAAATACGTGTCAAACAAGCCGCTATGGTGGTAACATTCGGGTCTGATATGGTGAATTCCAATATCTGTAACACGGTGCGTGAGCTGGATGAGGATGTTACCATAGTGGCCACCGCAAATTCTGCTGATTCCATTGATCTGCTCAAAATGGCAGGGTGCGATCATGTTATCCGTATGGGTGAAATGATGGGACGCTCCCTCTCACGAAGAACCATCGGGCAGGACAGCCGCGTGCATGTACTCGGGCGATTCGACAGACTGGTGATTGCCGAGGCGATGGCATATGAGACCCCGCTGGTAGGGAAAACCCTCAAAGAGAGCAAGCTGCGGGAGCAGATGGGCATCAATCTGGTTGGTATCTGGGAAAGGGGAAAGTTTCTTAAACCACATCCTGATCTGCCTATTAAGAATGAAAGTATATTAATTTTAGCCGGCTCGCCTGAACAATTGAGAACCTATGATGAGTTCATGTCAATTTACCGTGTATCGGATGATCCTGTAATCATCATCGGTGGCGGCCGGGTGGGACGTGGTATCGCCGAAGCGTTTGATGAGCGTAAGCTGAACTACCGGATTATTGATAAGAACCCGGACCGAATAAAAGATGATGAACGGTATATTCTGGGATCAGCCGAAAATTTTAGTGTATTGGAAAAGGCAGGGATTCGTAAAGCACCCTGTGTTCTGGTTACTACTCATGATGACGATATGAATATCTATCTTACGATTTATGCACGAAGGCTGCGGCCGAATATACAAATCATCAGCCGGTCAACCCTTCAGCGGAATGTCTCCACACTGCACAGGGCCGGTTCCGATTTCGTTCTTTCGTACGCTACGATGGGGGCTAATGCTATCTTTAATATTTTAGAACGTAATGATATCGTAATTATAGCTGAAGGCTTAAATGTATTTACAATTGACGCGCCGCCGCAACTTATTGGAAAATCACTTAAGAATTCGTTTATACGTCAGGAGACCGGCTGTAATGTTCTCTCAATCAAAACTGAAGACAGACAAATTATTAATCCCGAACCGGACATTCGAATTCCTGAGGAAAGCGAACTGGTACTGATCGGCACCAATGAGGATGAAAATAAATTCATGGCCATGTTCAGAGATAAGGAATAATTGACCTTACGGGGGAGATTACCAATGATGTTAATATTAAAATGTTTTGAATGCAATAGCCATTACTTTTTGTTCAAGCAATGAATAAATTCCAGGTAATTTCGATTACTTTTTATGAAGCTTAATTTTAATGATAAACACATTATAATAACCGGGGGAGCCGGCGCTCTCGGTACGGCAACTGCCAGACTGTTTCTGGATGCCGGTGCAAATCTCAGTGTACCCTGTTTTAATCAGCAGGAGTACGATTCTTTTGAGCTGAAAAAGGAACCTAAGGTATTTGCACAGCCGGATGTCAATCTGGCCGGTGAAGAAGATGCCCGGTCGTTTTTTGAGGCGGCCGTTGAAAAACAGGGACCGCTGTGGGCGTCGGTGCATATCGCCGGAGGATTCGGCATGGGCCCGATAGAAGATACACCACTAGGAGATTTCAATAAGCAGTTGCAGATGAATACTTTTACCTGCTATAATTCCTGCCGGGCGGCTGTGCAATGGATGAGGGAATCATCCTATGAAGGCGGACGCATTGTCAATATTTCGGCCCGTCCAGGTGTGGAGCCCAGACAGGGCAAGGGGATGTCTGCTTACACGGTTTCGAAAGCCGCCGTTGCTGCACTCACAGAAGCACTGGCAGCAGAACTTGCAGAAGAAAATATCCTGGTAAATGCCATTGCGCCTTCTATCATCGATACACCTGAAAATCGTAAGGCTATTTCCGATGCTGATTTTGACATGTGGCCCAAACCGGAACAGCTTGCCCGGCAAATAGCTTATTTATGTTCGGAAGAGAATGAAGTGACACGCGGTGGTGTAATTCCGGTTTATGGAAAGGCGTGAACTGGATACTGGATACTGGATCCTAGATCCTGGATACCAGATGCCGGATGAACCACAGCTGAAAGCTGATGGCTGAGTGCTAATAGCTTCAACACAGAATTAACTGTAACCACTCAACGCGTCGTTAAACACATTAACTATTTCTTGCTCATGACAAAAGGAATTCATCACATAACTGCTGTAGCGGGGGATCCTCAGCAAAACTATGATTTTTATTCCGGGATACTGGGACTTCGACTGGTAAAGAAAACGGTGAATTTTGATGACCCCTCGGTATATCACCTTTACTACGGCAATGAAACAGGTGAGCCGGGTACGGTTCTGACCTTTTTCCCATGGAAGCACCTGAAGCAGGGTTATCCGGACCGCGGACATGCAGTGGCTGTTTCTTTCTCCGTGCCGACCAATTCAAAATCCTATTGGCTGGATTATCTGACGGATAAGAATATCGATATCGAAACCCCCTTCTCACGATTTGGGAAAGAGGTGGTCGGTCTGCAGGATCCGGACGGGTTACATCTGGAACTGGTATTCGAACCCAAAGCGAATACAGCTGAAGGATGGAGTGGGGGGCCCATACCCGGCGAATATGCCATTCGCGGTATTCATGGTGCCACTCTCGGTGTTAGAGATTATGCTCCAACCGGGAAACTGCTGGAGAATTACCTCGGCTTTGAGTTGTTTGATCAGTTCGAAGGACGATATTTGTATAGCACAGACGCAAAGTTCGGTTCATATGTGGAAATAATTGATGGTTTTGATCTGGACGGACGACCGGGCAAGGGTACGGTCCATCACATCGCTTTCCGGGCACATGATGAGAGAGAGCAGCAGTCTGTGCAAAATGATCTGCTTAGCAGGGGATACTATCTGACAGAGATAAAAGACCGGCTATATTTTAAATCGATCTACTTTCACGAACCGGGCGGCGTATTATTTGAGATTGCCACAGACGGCCCGGGTTTCACGGAAGACGAATCTGCAACCGAGCTTGGCAGCGAACTGAAACTGCCTGCCTGGCTTGAAGAGGATCGCCATATAATTGAAAAAGAACTGCCTCAACTGAAATCAGCAGGAAGTAAAAATATATTATGAAGACACACCACAAAGGTATTCATCACATTACGGCACTGGCGGGTGACCCGCAGCAAAATGCGGATTTCTATACCAAAACTCTCGGTCTCCGCCTGGTCAAAAAATCTGTAAACCAGGATGATCCGGGAACCTATCATCTTTTTTATGGAAACCGGTCCGCTTCGCCGGGTTCCAGCATTACGTTTTTCCCATGGCCCCGCGCCGTCAAAGGTAAACCGGGAACCGGCGAAACAATCAATGTTTCATTTGCCGTACCCGAAGGTTCAGAAGAATTTTGGTCTGATCGATTGAAAGAAGAGGAAGTTGAGATCCTCGATACATTCGAACAATTCGGCAGGCATGCCATCAGGTTTGAAGATCCGGACGGACTTGAGCTCGATTTGATATTTGACGGAGAAGCGGAAACAGGTGAAGAAGATCCGGAGCATCCGGTTCCCGCCGTACACGCTATCCGTGGTTTTTGGGGATCCCGGCTGTGGCTTCCTGAAAAAGATGAAACTGTTTCTCTGTTGAAAGAGTTGTTCGGCTTTAATGAAACTGCCTCTGAAGAAAACCTGACGCTTTACCAGACCAATGCACTCATAGGCCGTTCCATAATCATTGAAACTACGAAGCCGGAGCGGGGACAAAATGGCCGTGGTATCATTCACCACATTGCCTTTCGTACTGAAAATGAGCAGGAGTTGGATAAGTTGCGAAAGAAAGTGCAGGAAAAGGGACTTCAGCCATCCCAGATTATCGACCGCCACTGGTTTAAATCGGTCTATTTCCGTGAACCGGGCGGCGTATTGTTTGAAATGGCAACCGACGGGCCCGGATACGATGTCGATGAAGATCCGGAGCATCTCGGTGAAAAGCTGATCCTGCCTCCATGGCTGGAATCGCGCCGTGACAAAATAGAACAGACGTTACCTGAACTGGAAATTTAACCGTATGGCATAGCGCGAAGCGCAGGGCGCGTGGCGTTTGGGGATAGGGGATAGGGGCTTAATGTAAGCCTATCTTCCTCCGTGTCATTCTGAGCCAGGGACGTGGTTTTTCCGTCCCGCCGTCGAAGAATCTCGTTGGTGGCGCAGCCAAAGTGCTAGTCTCCCATAGGATGCCTTCGGTTGAAAGATCTCCTGTAATCGAACTATTAATTAATGTAGGTTCCAAACCGCTAAATACGCATGTCACTATTTCGAATAGATCCCCAAAACCCTATAAACGGTCCGCACCAGGGGCAGTATGTTGCTACAGGCGGTGTTCATCCCGCTGACGCCGCTGCCGGTATGATATTGATCCACGGCCGCGGTGCCTCCGCCGACAGTATCCTGATGTTTGCTAATGAATTTAACCGAAAGGATTTCCACTACCGGGCACCGCAGGCCCACGGCCATGCGTGGTATCCCCGTTCGTTTATGGCTCCGAAAGATATGAACGAACCCGGTATCTCCAGCGGATTACAGGCCATATTTGATATTATTAATGGCTTAAACGATGACGGTATTCCGACGGAAAAAATTGTTATTCTCGGTTTTTCACAGGGTGCCTGTCTTGCAACCGAGTTTGCAGCACGTCATCCCCAAAAATACGGCGGGGTGGTAGGTTTAAGCGGCGGACTTATCGGCGAGAGTGTTGAGCCGGAAAATTACTCGGGCTCCCTTGAGGATGTCCCCGTTTTCCTGGGCTGCAGTGATTCGGATCCGCATATCCCTGAAGAACGAGTTAACGAAACAGCAGAGGTTTTCCAGGCGCTGAATGCCAATCTTACCACAAAAATTTACCCGAATATGGGGCATACGGTTAACAAGGATGAAATCAGCCATATCAATACAATTCTAAACAATGTGTAGCAAAGGAATTCATATAAAGGTTCAAGCGTGGACGCTTGAACCAGCCAGTGCCCTGTCAAACTATCACTAGCGAGGGAATTCATTCCCTCGGATAGGTTTGCATCCTTCGCAGCCGACCCACCCTAAATCCCTCCCTATTCCACTGAAAACCACAGCGGAACAAGGAGGGACTTTACCCTTATAGATTCTCGTATCGTACACTCAAACAAATCAATCCCTCAGTAAATCAAAACTCAAAACTCACACATAATCGGGAAGGACTTCAAAAAATTTGGCCGACGTTTTAATGCCGCGATAGAAATCTTTAAGGGCAAACTTTTCATTCGGGGAATGAATGGCATCGCTGTTTAGTCCGAAACCCATTAAAACCGACTGCACCCCCAACACTTTTTGAAAATCGGCTACAATAGGTATTGATCCGCCTTCACGGGTGAACAGTGGCTCTTTACCATAAATCTCTTCAAAAGCCTTCGCAGCAGCCTTCAATCCATAAAAAGAGAGATCCGTGAGGGATGGATGTCCGCCGTGATGTTCGCTAACAGAAACAGTTACAGCATCTGATCCCAGCGACTCCACGTGGTTCTTAAAAAGTTTGGCGATCTTGACCGGATCCTGATCGGGGACCAGCCTCATACTGACTTTAGCCCCTGCCCCGGCCGGCAGTACAGTTTTGGCCCCTTCACCCTGATAACCGCTCCATAATCCGTTAACATCCAGCGAGGGACGTGCAGAAGCGCGTTCCAGTGTATTATATCCTTTTTCGCCGGCCACTGCTTTCAGACCCAGATCCTTTTTGTATGCTTCCTCATTGAAAGGGAGTTTTTTATAGGCTTCCCGCTCTTCTTCAGATAGTTCCTTGACATCATCATAAAAACCGGGGATAGTGATAACCCCGTCTCCGTCCTTCAGTCCGGCTATAATTTCACAAAGAGCATTGGCGGGATTTTCAACAGCCCCGCCATATACTCCCGAATGCAAATCGCGATTGGGTCCTGTTACCTCTATTTCCATATATGCCAGACCGCGCAATCCGTAGGTGATAGACGGAGTATCTTCTGCAAACATCGCGGTATCGGATATAAGCACCATATCGCATTCAAGAAGCTCCTTATGCTCCTTAATAAATGGTATCAGATGTGGTGATCCGATCTCCTCTTCACCTTCAAAAATAAATTTTATATTGACCGGGAATTCGGTTCCTGATTTCAGGTACGATTCAAAAGCCTTTACATGCGTAAAAGATTGTCCCTTGTCGTCGCTTGCCCCGCGGGCATAAATATCACCATTTCGCATCGTCGGCTCAAAAGGAGAAGTCTGCCAAAGTTCTTCAGGATCCGGTGGCTGCACATCGTAATGACCGTAGATCAATACGGTCGGTTTGGTTTTATCTGTTGTTAACTCTCCATATACAATGGGATTTCCACCTGTTTCAAAAAACTCTGCCCGATCGATATCCAGAGCCTTTAACTGGTCAAGCAAAAAACCTGCTGCCCTGCGGACATCTTCTTTATGGCTGGTGCTTGTACTAATACTGGGGATGCGTAAAAATTCGAATAACTGGTCTTTGAATTTTTCTTTATTGGATTCTATAAAACTTTGTACAGTATTCATTTAGCATATTTAGGTTAACGTCAGTAGATGATTTATGCTATAGAATTTAGATAATCACGGTTGAATGGTAAAGCCCTCAGATAACAGAATAGTTGGATTAAATGTTTTCAACAACTTTGCCTGTGCATACGATTGCATCTGTATACCTGCCTTTTCCGTGTCATATTAGCTTCAACAATTATGACGATCAATGTTATAAAACACGGATATCACTCCCGGGAATCCATCCATACAATCCATTACTCATGCGTACATAAGTCCACCCGGGGTGTTCCTTACTGCGAAAATGATCAACGGTGAAAGTGTAGCCCTCATAGGCCTGGCTTATAAGTGCAGCGTCTCCGCGGGGCTGCTCTACCACAGGTGTCTTACCGGTAATTAAAACAGCAGTACTATATCGATCACTTACATAGCTGGTATAAAAACTGGTGAGAACAAGCAGGAGGGCCAGACCTGTGATTATCAATCCGGAAAAGTGAAAGATTCTGCTGAACCCGGTAAAAAACCATTTGGCAACAAAAATAATAACGCCGGTGTTTAATAAAAGAACGGCAATACCCAAAAGAGTAGTTGCACCTAAATGATCCTGCAGCCATTCTACAGCAACATCCCACGGCAGCTTTGGCAAAACAGCAGATTGACGGCTGAACCGGGATTCTACAAATTCAAGTGCTTCCTCAGCCCGCACTTCTGTTTCTTCAAATTGACCGGCCTTCATAAAATAATATTTTGCATAACCCAGAGAATCCAGCCGCAGATAAGCTATTCCCATATTCAGGAACAGTCCGCCGGATATCGTATTCCTATCTTCAAGATCTTTATAAGCGGTTATAGCCTCCGAAAAATTATTATCCTCCAGGGCTTCATTTGCCTCGTCAAACAGAGCCTGGGCACTTCCCTGCGCATACACCGGATAAACGCAGGGCACCAGAAGCAACAAAAAAAGAAGAAAAGGGAAAGTTCGCTTCAGCATGGCTCTTATAACACCTTTTTCAGTTTATCAATCGTACTTTCTGCAAGTCCCACGTGCGATTTTAAATATTCACGTGAGGGATTCGGAGCATAACTGATCGAAGCGCATTTATCCAGTAACAACCGGACATTTTTAACAAGGTTGGGATCTATTTTCTGCTCCTGTAATGCCCTGATATATTCCTCATTGGACAACCCCGCTTCTGCCAATCCCATCTTGTCACTGATAAAGCCCGTTAAAGCTTTTTGAAGCATGTTATAAGCCGGTTTTATTTCACCGGTTTCGGATAATCGCACCGCCTCATTCAACCTTTCGGAAGCTTTATCCCTGGCTTTCTCCGAACGTGCAAAGGTAATGTCGGTATTCAATTTTTCCAGGTATGTTTTACGCCAGTAGGCCACGCCTAATAACAAGAGTGGCATGATAATACCAGCCCAAAACCACCAATGAGAGGCTAAATCAGCAGGTTCGGATCTCACCCAATTTGCCAGTCCTGTTACGGGACGGACTGAAAACGAACCCCGGGAATCGTTGGCAGCAATGGTTTCGGGATTGGGTTCTGCCGAAAATGAAAGAGGGGGCAAAGTACGGGTAACATGCCGACTAGTCGATGGATTAAAATAAGACACCGTTTTCCCAGGAATGGTATAGGTTCCGGGTGAGCGGGCGATAATGATATCAGTATAAACCTTCGTACCGCTGATTTGCTGATTGCGTCGATTCAGATTTGATTTTTCCTGGGGATCATACACTTCCAGTCCTTCCGGCAGCTCATAGTCTGGTTTAGAAATAAGCGGGATGTTGCCTGTACCTGATATCGTGGTTGTGACCTCAATTGATTCGCCAACCATTGTTTTTGTGGTGCTGATTTCCCGGCCCACCTCGAATTCACCGACGGCACCAAGAAAATCACCTTCGGATAATGCAGGGAGCTCTTCCACATTTAATGTTATAGGATCACTTTCCAGCTCAACCTGGCGCTGGTTTGTACCAAAACCTCCGAAAAAGCTGCTGAAGGAATCTCTGCGGGAATTTGAAGAGCGAACAGATACAGCAATCTCATACGGACTGATCGTGAGCTCTCCCGATTTGGTCGGAAACAGTGCAAACTGTAGCAATCGTGCTTTTCTGTAACGTACACCATCCACAATAACCGAAGTAGCCTGTGGACGACGGCTGTTTTCCAACTCTTCCTTCCAGAAACCTTCGGCTTTCCAACCCGGTACGGGCTGATAGGAGTTGACTTCCAACCCGGATTTAAAGAATAGCACTACATCCACGATGAGTTGTTGTCCGGTTACGGGAGTTTCATCCGATACATCAAGCTGAAGAAATATATCTGGCTGTTGTGACGAAGGTGAGTCGGCGGAGCTATTCCGGTCTATAACTTCCACCGACAGAGGCCGGGTAGTATACTCGGTATCATCAATATTTACAGAAAATTCCGGTATCTGATGCGAGCCTTCTTGTTGTGCTATCAGATAATAGGTATAGGTATATGTTGTACTGCTTTCCCCATTCACAAAACTGAAACTCCGGGAGGTGGAGGGAGTATTACTGAGCATTCGGAAGCCGGGAATATCGCCCGGTATTTCCGGACGTGACACATTATTGAAATCACCACTTATTTCAATAGAAAGGGTAACTCTTTCACCGGAAAATACCTTATTTTCAGATACAGAAGCGCTGAGATTTACAGACGACTGAGCAAGGGCCTCCTTTTGAAAGCTGAAACCCAGAAGGAGTATTAGGAGGCTAATAAAAGAAACAGGTTTACCAATCCTTTTCATTGGTACTTTGGCTCGACTCAGTTTTCTGTTTTTTAAATTGCTTAAGCAGGTCTTTCTCTTTCTGTTCCAGTGCTTTCAGTATTTTTTCAGCTTCGGCTTTACTCATTTTTTGAGGCTGTTGCTGTTGTTGTTGGTCTTGTTGGTTTTGCTGTTGCTGATCCTGATTCTGTTGTTGATTTTGTTCTTGTTGATCCTGGTTTTGATCTTGATCCTGCTGGTCCTGCTGCTGATCCTGCTGATCTTGCTGGTTCTGAGAATCCTGGTTTTGCTGGTCCTGCTGTTGTTCCTGCTCCTGTTTTTTCCGTTTTGCCAATTCATAATTATACTTGGCGTCTTCATCATATGACATATGGCGCAGTGCCTTTTTATAAGATTCGACAGCTTCATCCCACTGCTCGGCATTCGACAAGATATTACCGATGTTATAATCGGCCATCGCCTGCCGTTCAGTATCATCGGTCATTGACTTAAATTGCTCAAAGGCATGAATGGCTTCTTCCGCCTGACCTTCTTTGGCCAGGGCACTCGCAAGATTGAAATAGAGCTTTGCATTATCCGGCTCAGCATCGATCGCTTTTTTATAAAGGGATATCGCTTCGGCATAATTACCCGCATGATAGGCATCATTTGCCTTCTGGGCATCCTCAACAGACGCTGCTGTTAGAAAAAAAGCTGTAAGTATGATTAACAAATATCTCATTCTTCTATTTTTTTCATGTTACAAACGTCAACGTATAAATAACGTTAAAAATTGCAATTACTTAGTCCATCTGCTCTGCTATGGCTAACGTCTCTTCATCCATTTTCATATTAGTGAAGACATTAGACACATCATCATTATCCTCGAACTTTTCCATCAGCTTAAAATTTGATCCAGCCACACCGGAATCAACTTTCACCTCAGTCATGGGAATTCGAACCAACTCGGCAGAATCAATTTCATAATCCAGTTCCTCAAGCTCGTCACGCACTTCATACATCGATTCGCGCGCCGTTGTTACCACAAAAAACTCCTCTTCGGTATCAATCTCTTCCGCACCGGCATCGATAGCATTCAACATGAATTCCTCTTCATCATGGTCATCTGATTCTACACGTATCAACCCTTTCTGTTCAAAAAGATATCCCACTGAACCATCCGTTCCCAGATTGCCGTTATAGGTTGAGAAAATATGGCGGATTTCACCGACTGTACGATTATAATTATTGGTAGTAACCTCAATAAAATAAGCGATACCGCCCGGTCCGTATCCTTCATAGGTGGCGTCTTCGTAGCGGCCGTCACCTTCATCAAGTTCACCGGTCCCCTTTTTTATTGCACGATTGATATTGTCCTTGGGAACATTATCGCTTTTGGCATTTTCGATAGCTGTATCGAGACGTGCATTCATCTCAGGATCGCCGCCGCCTTCCCGTGCTGCTACAGATATTTCCCGCAGATGCTTGTTAAATATTTTGGCCCGTTTCTTATCTTCTCTGGCCTTTTTATGTTTTATATTTGACCATTTGGAATGACCTGCCATAAAATGTTATTCAATTTTTGGTGTATGACAAAGTTTGTACAGGAATCAGCGTAGAAAACAAATCTCAAAAAGCCTATAATATAACAGATAGCTGGCTTTGCACCTAACCTAAACTGGAATTTTAGCCCGTAACTGCCCCGGCCGGTTATCTTGGGAACCGTCCGATGGGTAGGAAGGGGCAAGGAATGTTACCAATAGTTTGGCTTAATTTCGGTTTCCAGGAGCTTTAGAATTTCCCGCAGCCGACCCACCCCAACCCCTTCCGCCGGCGGTCGGACAGGCTCCTATTCCACTGAAACCCACAGCGAAACAAGGAGGGGCTTTGAAGTTGCTGATATCTTCGAAAAGAGTCACTCCTTCCTTGTCCCGTGGGTTTGTCCCGAGGAATCGGGAGAAAGGAGCCGGAGGATGGGTCTGAAAATCACCAAGCCCTGTCAAACCCGCCTCCCAAGAATTCGGGACGAAACCAGCGGCCGGACGGGGAAGTATTCCCTGGCACGAAATGCAGAAATGTCACCATGGGAATTTCACAGACCCTTTAACTGTTGGCGCTATCTTAGGTTGTACGATGCTTATAATACTTGTAACGAAAATATTTGCAGAATAACAGAGTAAAAAAATTACGTAATGAATATAGGTATAGTTTGTTATCCCACCTTCGGCGGCAGTGGTGTTGTTGCAACTGAACTGGCAAAAGGTCTCGCGCAACGGGATCACAAAGTGCACATTTTAAGTTATGCCCGACCGGCACGTCTGGAAACGTTTCAGACGAATATTTCATATCATGAGGTAAACCTTAACACGTATCCCCTGTTCGAGTATCCGCCGTACGATCTGGCTCTGGCCAACCAGATGGCAAACCTGATCCAGTATGAAAATATTGATGTACTGCATGTACATTATGCCGTACCGCATGCCACCAGTGCCTACCTGGCGAAACAGATTCTGGGAGAGAAGGCCGCCCACGTTCCGCTCATAACAACGCTCCACGGAACTGATATAACTATTGTCGGAAGCGATCCAAGCTATAAAAGCGTTGTCGACTTCTCTATTAATCAGAGCGATGGAGTAACAGCTGTCTCGGAGTATCTAAAGGATGAAACGTACCGTCGCTTTGACATCAGGCGTGATATTCGTGTGATCCCCAATTTCATAGACCTGAACCGCTTCAAAAAATCGAATAAAAATCACTTTAAAAAAGCGATATGTCCTGACGGAGAAAAAGTAGTTGTTCATGTATCCAACTTCCGTGAAGTAAAAAGGGTACCGGAAGTGATATCGGTTTTTGACCGCGTGCTTAAGAATAACATCCGGGCCAAATTGTTGCTGGTTGGTGACGGTCCGGATCGCCAGCGGGCTGAACAGCGTTGCCGGGAACTGAAAATTTGTGAGCATGTTCGCTTTTTGGGCAAACAGGAGCAGGTAGAAGAAGTTCTTTCAATAGCAGATCTGTTCCTAATTCCATCAGGTGCGGAAACATTCGGCCTTGCCGCCCTTGAGGCGATGGGGTGCGGTGTACCGGTAATCAGTTCCAATATCGGAGGACTACCGGAAGTAAATATGCATGGTGAGACCGGATTTATATGCGATCTCGATGATATCGACTGTATGGGAAATTATGCCGTAAATATTCTGCAGGATAAAAAACTGCACAATAAACTGGCTCAAAAAGCCCGGAAACATGCTAAAAAATATGAACTGAATAAAATTGTAAATATCTATGAAGAGTATTATGAAGAAATCCGGTCGGAGTTGCTTGAAACCCGGGGCGTCAAGGGATAATCCGGATTTCTCACAAATAGCTTCAGCCTGCACTTGCTTTTATCCGGGATATGGGCTTTTTCAACCACCGGATTGACTGTTGCCGCTATCATACCGGCAACAATTTAATTCGGTATAACGGCCAATTCAGCACATGTGTAGAATAACCCCGCCGCTGTTGTAATTCCTGATAACATAATTAGTTTTTAATCAACTGCCCCATCCGTCATAAGGGGTCTTCTTTACCGACTCCCGTACCAAGCAGCAGAACATGAACTTACCGGCATAAGAAGGCAACTTACCCAATCCTGTAGCAATTGATTCTAACGTAGCATTCGAAGATAAAATTTAATTGGATTAGGTTTGAAATTAAATCGCTGAAAGCCGTATATTTGGAATCTGTTTCAAACCGAGAAGAGTCGGTAGCTCAGATGGTAGAGCAACGGCCTTTTAAGCCGTGGGTCGAGGGTTCGATCCCCTCCCGACTCACCAAGATTCATTAACTCTCTCTTAAGCCTCTGCTGGTTGATAGCCTCAGAGGCTTTTTTTGTATATTGAATTTAGGTAATGGAATTACTTTGCCTTAAACTTTCGTTAGGTAGGGTACAAATTATATGCCACTTTTCAGATACTATTTTAGCTCACATTTATGGCAAACAAGCAAGAAAAAAAACAACAATCCGACAAAAAAGAATCGCCCGGCAACAAACCTCGTCCGCCAATGCAACCGGGTGGTAATCAACGTACTTTTTTCTGGATACTTATCGCTGCTCTTTTTGGCTTTTGGCTGATCAGTTCCCAAGATGGTTTCTGGGGCGGTAATCCTCAGATTGATTACAGCACTTTTCGTCAACAGATTCAAAATGACAATGTTGAAAAGGTGACGATACGCGGTGACGAAATTGAAGGAACACTGATACAGGAAAGGCAGCTTAATGCCGCCGAAAATGATACCGCGCATTATAAACAGTTTGTAACCTACCTCCCATCCTTCGGCGACGATGAATTAATGGCAATGCTCGAAGAAAACGAAGTTCAGATTCAAACCCTGCCACAAAGCGATTTCAACTGGTGGACAGTACTCATCTGGGGAATTCCGCTCTTTTTCCTCATTATGATCGGAGTGCAATTTTTCCGGCAAATGCAGATGCAGGGAAAGAATATGTTTAACATCGGCAAAAGTAAAGCCAAACTGCAGAATGCCGAAAAGGTTAATACTACCTTTGATGATGTAGCAGGACTTACCGGGGCTAAAACTGAACTCCAGGAGATTATCAGCTTTTTGAAAGATCCCGGACAATTTGACTCGTTGGGTGGAGAAATACCCAAAGGCGTTTTGATGGTAGGGCCTCCGGGTACCGGCAAAACATTACTTGCACGAGCTGTTGCAGGCGAAGCCAAAGTCCCCTTCTTTACTATTACCGGCTCCGATTTCATGGAGATGTTTGTAGGAGTGGGTGCCAAGCGAGTCCGCGATATGTTCAATAATGCAAAAGAAAAATCTCCGAGTATCATATTTATTGATGAGATGGACTCAATCGGGCGCAAGCGGGGCGCGGGACTGGGCGGTGGACATGACGAGCGGGAGCAGACGCTTAACCAGCTGCTTTCGGAGCTGGATGGTTTTGAACCCAACGAGGGAGTAGTTGTAATGGCAGCAACAAATCGTCCCGATATACTTGATAAAGCTCTGCTTCGTCCCGGCAGATTCGATCGGCAAATCACCGTCAACCTGCCCACGCAGCAGCACCGCGAACAGATTCTTGAAATCCATGCCAAAAACAAAAAGATCTCAGAAGATATCGACCTTGATGAAATTGCCCGTTCCACTCCCGGTTTCAGCGGAGCTGACCTGAGTAACCTGCTGAATGAAGCGGCGCTCATAGCTGCCCGCCACAAAAGAAAAGCGGTTGAACAACAGGATATCGATCAGGCACGGGATAAAGTAATGATGGGCCTCAAGCGCGAAGGCATCAACCTTTCTGACAAGGAAAAAGAACTTTTGGCATACCACGAAGCGGGACATGCTATAGTTGCAGCGGCTCTGCCTCATACCGATCCAATACACAAAGTTACGATTATTCCGCGTGGCAAAGCGATGGGAGTAACCATGCAGCTTCCCGAAAAGGAGAAACTGCTGCATGAGAAAAAATTTATGCTCGATCGTATGGCTGTGATGATGGGCGGACGTGCAGCCGAAAATCTCATCTTTGATACAGCCACCAGCGGCGCCGAAAATGATCTGAAACAGATCACCAAACTGGCCCGCAAGATGGTACTTGACTGGGGTATGAGCGATAAGTTTAATAATATGGCTTTTGGCGGACAGCGCGAGCAGGTTTTCCTGGGAGAACAGATGGGCAGTCAGCGCGAATACAGTGACAGCACTGCCCGTGAGATTGACCAGGAGGTTCACCGTATTTTAAAAGAAGCGTATGACAAAGCACTTTCTACCATAGAAAAACATCGAACGGTGCTTGATAAACTTGCCGATGAACTCCTTGATAAAGAAGAGGTCCCGGGCAGCAAAGTGATGGAGTGGATGAATGGAGAATCAGACGATTTAGAAAAAAAGAGGAAAGGAGAGAAGAAAAATCATAATGGTGAAACGGCTTTAGATGAAAATGAATCTTTAAAATCAAATGAAGAATAATATCGATTCTATGTGGGAAATACAGGTTAACCATTAACGGATCAAGCCACATGTGGAAAGAATTTAAAACTTTTGCCGTCAAGGGGAATGTCATTGATATGGCGGTAGGAATAATTATCGGTGCTGCTTTTACCAGTGTAGTACAATCGCTGGTGAATGATATCCTGATGCCGCCACTTGGAGTACTTACTGGCGGTATCGATTTTTCAAATGCTTTTATACTGCTTCGGGAGGGAACAACCCCCGGCCCTTATGAAACGCTCCAAAGAGCCCAGGAGGCAGGCGCCGTGGTTCTGCGCTATGGAAGTTTTATTAATGCGGTTATCAGCTTCACGTTTGTGGCTTTAGCTGTATTTTTTCTGGTACGATACATAAACAAATTAAAAAGCCCGAAGCAAACACCTGAACCGGTTTCTCCCACAATTAAAAAGTGTTCATACTGTTATTCTGATATCCAGGTGGAAGCAAAGAGATGCCCTCACTGCACCTCTCAATTAGAAGAAAGTTTATAATGACATTAATTATTCTTTTAGGTCTGACAGCAGGCGCCTTAACAACCATCGCTTTTGTTCCCCAGGTAATAAGAACCTGGAAAACGAAGTCGGCCCAGGACCTGTCGCTCGGAATGTATATCATTCTTTGCACCGGGATATTACTTTGGTTGATCTACGGAGTGATTATCACAGATATTCCCATCATCGTCGCCAACGCTGTTACTCTTTCGCTGGCACTTATCATACTCTATTTCAAACTCACTTATAAAGAGTAGTATAGTTTAAACAGCCACAAAAAGCTGTCGTAATAACCACTGAGGTATTATAAAAAAGAGGACGCCCTGAATTTAGTAGATTAAGTTGATTCAAAACTCATAACTAAATTCCAAGG